>JAGWZN010000066.1 GCA_018968785.1 Patescibacteria group bacterium | reverse complement strand
TAAGAGGTATCGATAGACAGCTGCGTCGTGGTACGGTGGCAGACCGGATCAACCGCCGGTTCAGTATGGCTCAGTTAAATACGGAGCTTATTGAACGGCGCAAAAACTTGGCTGATCAGACTTATAAAGATGACGCCCAACGGGACTTATTGGAAGGTCCGCGGTTTTCTCTCTTTGGGCAGACTATCATTCCTGCTCGGCACGGCTACGCTCGGGGACAGGCCGACCTGGCGAACCGGGAAGAAATACTAAAAATCAATCAGGAGGTTGCCAAAGACTTAGTGGAAGCGACCCGCAAAAAAGATCCACTTTTTCTCCAACGGTTTTCCAGTGTGAGTCGGGAGCGGATTAAAAGTCAACTTGGGGCGGAGCATGAGGAGACGCGGCGGCTCATCCGCTATCTGTCCGGTCTCTCATCGGAGGATAAGGAGAATGAGATGGAGATTGCCGGCCTGTCGCAGCGACGCGACAGCATGGTTAAAGAATCGAAAGGAAGGGCGGGAATAGATTTTGTGGAAAAAGAAGGGCGGTCAAACAATCTACTACAGATCGGTCGTTTAGCTAGAACCGCTAATGACGTCAACTTGGCTCGGCAAATCGCTACGGAGATGAATCCGGATCAGCTCAGAAGTATAGGGAGGACGGCTGAAGCGGACGCGCTTGATACGGTTATTGGTGCATATACTCCAGATGCACTTAGAGCAGCGGTGGGTGTTTATGAACGGGCGCGAAAGGATTACGACCGTTCGGATGAGGGCCGGTTGCGCATAGAGATGAAAAAAGCCGCCAATAGAACCACGGATGACTGGTTAAGGGGTAAAATTGCGGATGAATTTACCGAAGGTACGGCTGAAGAGTCGGTGGGAGATATGGGCAGGCGAACTGTCGCAGGAGCAACGGCGCCTCAGGAAGAGCAGGTTATACAGGCGGCCCGCCTCATAGGTGGCGGTGCGGGATCGGGCGATAATGACGTGAAGATGGTGCGGGGAATCGGCGGGCTGGTTAACGCGCTCCACAACTGGCAGAACGCGCCGGCAACCAGTATTCAGGCGGCGGCCAATGTGATTGAAAACGTAAATATGAGCTCTTCTCCAGACACTTGGGTAAGACGGGCGCAGGATAATATTAGGATTGCGGACAGACAAATTAGTAGAGCCACCCCTTATCATTCGATTGCCGAGGCAATTCGGGCTCTGGCCGATCCAAGCCTTAACTACGACACGAGGCGGGATCTTCACTATCGGGTGAATCTGGTGTTAAGCACGATTAACTTCGGATATGAAAATTCGCAAACTCCGGATACGTATATCAACATTAGCGGCCGGCATGCTCGGGCGCGTGAAAATTGAATTGTGGGTAGTAATAACTTTCCTTTATGGCGGTAGGGCAGCAGGAAATAGAAAACCAGGAGCAAGATACAGACATACAACTCAGTTATGACCGGCTGTATGATGATATTTTTGAATGGTTAAAAAACGCCTCGAAGGAGGAGATTTTAGAATATGTCAGCGATCTACCAGAAACCCGGTTGCCAATTATATTGGAGGGTGAAGAGCGATTAACTCTCACGATGCGGGCCATGCGTACTGAAGGGATCAGTGCCTATTTCGATACAAACGCGATTAAGGTATTGCCGGAAGTGCAGCTGGTGAGGTTTGTGGCCTCTCTTTCCGGCTATAATCCGGAATCGGTTATCCGGGTATTCCAAAAAAAGTATCCACAGTTGCAATGTGTCATAAAACAAAGTAACCCAAGCGGCTGGGCTGATGGCTGGATTCGCTTATGGAGGAAGATATTTTATCTCCTTTCCGCTCCCGCTGCTTTGCGCCTGAGAATGTACCTGAAGTCTCTATTGGAACAGCGGTGGGAGAAGGAGAAAATTGAGCAGTACGCTAGTGAGGCGGAGAAGTTGATCCGCGCGGTCGGCGAAAACGTGGCCAGCAATAACTACCTGGATCATCCGTTCCCCTTGGAACTGCAAAAAGAAATTGCCCAGTATTTGGAGGGGTTTGGTTTTCTGCCGAAATCGTATACTGATCAAGTATCCGCTGCTTTTACGAGCGGCCAGCCGTATGAACTCTTATCAGAGCTTTTTACGGTGTTACAGATATTAGAGGCGGTGGCAGAAACCGGTAACATCCCTGACGAAGAGCGTTTGTTTACGGTTGTGTGGGATGAATTAGCGCTGGGTAAAGAGGGGAAAAATATCGCAGCAACTGAACAGATTCGAAAAGGAGACATGCTCATTGCGCAGGATGGCGCGGCGTTCCAACGCTTCCGACAACTGAATGATATTGTTACTATAGAAAATATACGGAATGGGAGCTGTGAGCAATTTCTGCGGGGCTACGTCTTTCAACTGCTGGCAGATCAGAAAACCGAATTTCTGGATGACCTGGACGCCTTTTTACGAGAGTCCCTGGTGATACAAACGTTGTTCGGTTTGGTGGATCCGGGATTTTTCCTGGAACGTATTCGCTCGGAGAGCGCTCCCCAAAGCCGGTTGGATTTTATTGCCAGTTTACAGGATAAAGTGTCG
Organism: Patescibacteria group bacterium; assembly: GCA_018968785.1. Taxonomy (GTDB): domain Bacteria; phylum Patescibacteriota; class UBA1384; order CAILIB01; family CAILIB01; genus REEB54. The sequence goes on along the minus strand of JAGWZN010000066.1, from coordinate 2,526 downwards.
CCGGCGTTTTGGCCGCTTGCCCAGCAGGCAATGGTGATGATCGCCCATATTTTCTAACAGTAGTTTACATTCATGTTTGATCCCAAAATCTGTATCTCCGGAGCCGCCGCTGGCGTGGCCAGTCAGGAAGGCCAGGCGCTTGGCTTCGCTATCGGCCGGGAAATTGCCGTGCAGGGCGGTATCGTTATTACCGGCGCTACTACCGGCGTACCGTACGCGGCTGTGCAAGGCGCCAAATCCGTGCACGGCCAAACGATCGGCTTTTCGCCAGCCCATTCTTTACTCGAACACACCCATAAATACCGGCTTCCGGTCGATTACCATGACATTATTTTTTTCACCGGGTATGACTATGCCGGCCGGGACGTACTGCTGATTGACCTGGCGGACGCGGTGATTATGGTGAGCGGCCGGATGGGGTCGCTGCACGAGTTCAGCACCGCTTTTGAGCGGCATAAGATTATCGGCCTGCTGTTGCACAGCGGCGGTCTCTCTGAGTTGGTTCCGGAAATTCTGGAGCAGGCGCATCGAGGGAATGGGCGGGTGATTATGCACGCTGAACCGAAAGAGTTAGTCAGATTGGTTTTAGCGGCGGTGGAGGAACACGGTGCGTCTTAACCCGCGTTTTATCCACTGGTTTAAACTGTTCCTGCTTAGTCTCGGTATTTTTCTGATTCTGGCCGGTGCCGGCTTGGCTGGGTTAGCCTATTCCTATCGTGATACCTTTTACCCCGGCGTGCAGGTGGCCGGCGTCCTTTTGTCCGGCGATACGCTTCCGGCCGGACAGGCCGCCATCGATCGGCAGGTGAAGCAGTATCTTGCTCATCCGGTCAAGGTGGTTATTCCGGATGTCAGCAAACCGAAGCTGAACAGTCCGGATCAGTATGCCACCCTGGAGATACCGACGACCGCGCAAGATTTGGGTCTCAATTTTGATAGCCGTACCGCCGTACAGACAGCTTGGTCGGTTGGTCATCCGGATCGTTGGACCGGCTGGTTCCTCCCGACGCTTCAAACCTTTTTCCAAGGTAAAAGAGTACCGCTTGGTTATACGGTGGATCAAACGGCTATCCGGACGTTTATTGACACTCAGATTGTCCCGAAAATGGGAACTCCGGTACCGGCTAAAATCGCGGTGAGCGGCACGAATGTCACGGTAACGCCTCCCCAAGCCGGTTTGCAAGTGGATAAACAGAAACTGACCGGGGCAGTGACTCAAGCGCTTGACTCCGCCACTGAGCGGGATACCACTTACGTTCGAGCGCCGGTAACTGAGACGGTATCCTCAATCACTCAAGAGACGGTTCGGCCGCTGGCCGATCGGTTACAGGCGCTGGGAGATCTTAAACTGACCTTACAGGCTGGCAGTAAGCGGATTACTCCCGGTACCACTCAGCAGTTAACCTGGTTCGGTCCGGTACAAGACGATCAAGGAAATCTCAGTTTGGCTATTCAAAAGGAGAATATTGATAAGTACCTCAGCAGTCTCTCCGGCATAGAGGAGAGTAAGGCGCTCAATCAGGTGGTGACTGCTTTAGCGCCGTTGGCAGCCAGCAGTTCGGTGCCGCCCAGTCTCTCCATCACCTTGGCGATGAAGCCGGTGCCGGTTCCGGCCGCGCCGACTGATCATCCGACTCTTGGCAAGTTTCCAGGCAAATACGTGGAAGTGGTGCTGGCTACCCAACGGATGTATCTGATTGATGGCAATAATCTGGTGAAAAGTTATACCGTCTCCTCCGGCAAATGGTCAACCCCGACCCCAACCGGCACTTTCGCGATCCATAGCAAATCACCGCTGGCCTATTCTTATTTATACGGTTTGTATATGCCGTGGTGGGAGAACTTTCTAAACGGCGAATACGGAATACACGAACTGCCGTACTGGCCGAACGGTTATCGGGAAGGTGCCGCCCATCTGGGCATTCCGGTGTCGGACGGCTGCATCCGGTTGGGAATTGGCGCCGCGAAAGAAGTATACGACTGGACCGATATCGGCACGCCGGTCTACATTCACTAAGCTGTGTGAATCTACTTGCCCCAATCCAGGGAGACGGCGGTACCGTTGTTGAGGTATGAATATGCTTGGAGGGCGGCCTTCGCCCCTTCGCCGGCTGATATCACCGCCTGCTTGAACGGGGTATCGGTCAGATCGCCGGCCGCGAAAATGCCGGGAGTCGAAGTTTCCTGCCGGTTGTTCGTAACCACCTGATTCAGCCGGTCCAGCTCTACCAGATCCTTGATTAGCTCGCTGTTGACAATAAAACCGATCTCCACGAAAATCCCTTCCAGCTGCAGGAGACGCTCTTCACCGCTTTTTACGTTTGCCACTCTCAAGCCGGTCACAAACTGTTCATCGCCAGCCACTTCTTTAGAAACGGAGGAGAGGACCAGCTCGATATTTTCGGTGTTTTTTATCTGCTCTAGTAGGACCGCTTCACCCCGGAACTCATCGCGTCGGTGTACCAGATATACTTTTTTCGCGAGTTTGGCCAGAATCAACGCGCCTTCCATGGCCGAACTGCCCCC
>JAGWZN010000065.1 GCA_018968785.1 Patescibacteria group bacterium | reverse complement strand
TACGCGCGGTTTATCTCCATTTCCCATGCCCAGGCGCAGTTGAATCCGGAGTTACCGTTTGTAGCCACCGTCTATAACGGCATCCGGGTGGATCGGTTTGACTTTAACGGTTCCCCGGGCGAGTACGTTGTGTTTCTTGGTCGGATTTCGCCGGAGAAAGGTACCAGGCAGGCAATTCTTGCCGCTCAAAAGGCCGGAGTGCCGATCGTTTTAGCAGCAAAAGTTGACACGGTTGACCGGGCGTATTTTAATCTTGAAGTTAAGCCGCTGATCGATAACGATCAAGTTCAGTACGTCGGTGAGGTTGACCATGAGCAGAAGAACCGGATACTCCGGAACGCGCGCGCCCTGCTTACTCTAATCCAGTGGGAGGAGCCGTTCGGCCTGGTGATGGCAGAAGCGTTTGCCTGCGGTACGCCGGTTATCGCGATTCCTCGAGGTTCAGTACCGGAAATTGTGGAAGACGGAAAAACCGGGTTTCTGGTTAAAGATGTGGACGAAGCGGCCGAGGCGATCCGGAAAGTCGATCAGATTGACCGCCAAGCTTGCAGGAAGGTGGCGGAGGAACGTTTTTCAACCGAAATTATGGTTGATAATTATGTGAAAGCTTATCAGCAAGTTATCGAAGGATGGAGAAAGTAACGGTAGAGGGGACGGTTGGCAGCGTTGAAGATTACATTTCTCTGGTTGGGCCGGAGCTGGTGGAAGAGGTGAAGGAACTAGCTCGTCCGTTGAAAGGCGCCCGGATTATTCTTTTGAATTCTACTGCAGTGGGTGGCGGAGTGGCGGAGATGTTTCCCGGTTTTATCCGTCTGCTGCATTCGCTGGGTATTGAAGTGACGTGGCTGGTCATGCCGGGGAACCGGCAGTTTTTCGCGGTGACGAAAAAGATCCATAACGGTCTGCAAGGGGCGGATATATCGCTCACCGAGGCTGAGCGGAGTATTTACAGCCGCCAGAATGAGATCACTGGGAAAGAGCTGGCCCAATACGCCGCCGATCTGTATGAAATCCATGATCCGCAGCCGGCCGGGGTATATCCGTACCTAAGCGATCGTCCGGCGCTTTGGCGATGTCATATCGACAGTAGTACGGCTAATCCGGAGTTTTGGGAGTTTATCCGGGAGCGGATCGAGCCGTATGATCGACTCATATTTAGTATGCAAGAGTTTGCCCGAAAAGATTTGGATAGCCGCAAAGTCGTCATTATTCACCCGGCAATCGACCCGTTTTCGGTAAAAAACCGTCAAATGGATCAGGAAACGGCGAAGCGGACCATCGCCCGGTATGGGATAAACCCGAACGCGCCGCTGATGACCCAGATTTCCCGATTTGATCCATGGAAAGATCCGGTCGGCGTTATTGAGGCGTACCGGTTGGCGAGAAGGCGGCATCCGGATCTGCAACTCGTCTTGCTGGGAGCGATGGCGGATGACGATCCGGAAGGGCCGACAATCTTGGCGTCACTGAGGCAGGCGGTAGGTAATGATCAGAGTGTTCATATTTTGGCCGATACTTCGCCAAACGACCGCGAGGTGAACGCTTTTCAAACTCTCTCTCGCGTTATTGTGCAGAAATCGCTCCGGGAGGGATTTGGTCTGACGGTTACCGAGGCGCTCTGGAAAGGTCAGCCGGTGGTGGCGGGGAATGTAGGAGGAATCCGGGCGCAAATCCGGAACGGACAGAACGGCTTTCTCGTTGATACGGTTGAGGAGTGCGCCGAACGGGTGGAGTATCTCTTAGATAATCCTGACCAACAGAGGGAGCTTGGCCGGCAGGCGCGTGAAACAGTGCGACAAAAATTTCTGATGATCCGCTTGGTGAGAGACCATTTAAAACTGTACAGGCAACTCTTGGGCAAACAGCAGCTACAGCCAGTGATGATGACGGAGTGATGAAGGGCTAAGAAAGTACGCTTCGGCGGCTACCGACCACAGCTGATGGTCGTTGCCGGCGGCATGGACATGCGGATTAACCGTGAAATATTCGACGCCGCTCTGGATAAACGGCAACACGCGGATAGTCAGATGCTCCAAATCCGTTAAACCGAATTTATGACTGGCGTAGTGGAGAAACGCCTGCTCAAACGGCCAGACCACATGGCCGTGATACTTGTCATACAACAGTTCCGCCGGTTTAGCCGGTGTGCAGGCTACTCCCACAGAGGTAGCCAGATCTTGTATCCGGCGGCGGATGTTTTCGATGGGGAGTCGCGGAAGCCACTCCTCCGGGAGATAAGCCAAGCTGTGCAGCTCGTCCGAAGAAGACTGAATGAGCGTATGGCCGGGCTCTTCATAAACCGTGAACCCTTCCGGACGGATAAACCGCCGGATCCCGTTTTCAAAGAGAGTACGGCTTTGTTGCTCTAATGACCGGTCGTTGATTAAAATGGCAACCGCTAAAATGGCCCGGCTGACTTGAAAATGGACCAGGCTGTAACAGATCGGGTAGCGGGTCGCTTGAAATGCCGGCGCGTCCGGCAGGATGGAATCTTTCCAATACGTCACCAATAAAGCGAACCGGTCCGCCCCGGGAGGCGGAAACTCATAAAACAGATTGTCTTTCAGATGACGGACCAGGTATTCAACGGCGGCATCAATCTCCTTGCGCCGCTGATTGAGGAAACGACGACCGATTTTTTTATCACAGGCGGTTAACGCCTCGACTGCCAGGAGAAAAAAGGCGGTGCTATCGCAGGCGTTATAGGTGGTAAGCAGGGGCAGTTCATTAATTTGCACTCCCGGCCACTCGTGATGGATTTTGCCCGGCTCTTCCCCGGTGGCCGGGTCAAATTTCCGGCCGATATGCTCGGCGCTGATCTCCAGCTGGCTAGCCAGGAGTTCGCTGTTCATCGCTAAAATACCGGCAATAAAAACGTCACGGCTAAAGTTGCGGGGATACCGAGGTAGGCCGGCCACGTAACTGGGGTGCCGTTCTATCTCCCGCAGGTACGGCGTAAAAGACACGAGTGGATAATCGGTAACGTCGGAAGTGCGCATTACCCCTTTATGATACGAGATGCGCCCTCAGAGGACAAGCCGGCGGTTGTAAGCAACCCAACGGCAGAATGGGCGGCAAGGAGGAAGAATAGATAGATCGGCACCGGTATCACGACGGCCTAGGCTGAAAAAGGCCTTGAACGCAATGGTGAAGACTCTGCTATAGTAAAGGAGTGATTCTCATTGCCCTGCGTAACCTTTTTCAGGAGAAAAGTCGGCTGCTGATTAGTATCGGCGGCGTGGCCTTTGCCATTATCCTCATGTCTTCGCTGTTTGGCATCTACGTCGGCGGCATTGAGCAAGACGCCAGATTTATTCAGTCCAGCCCGGCCGACATTTTCGTCTTACGCCAGGGAATGGACGATATGTATCATGGCGTACCGCTGGTTTCCTTAGCTGATATCGGCCGGCTGCGTCAGGAAAAAGGAATCAAGGAGTTGATACCGGTTATCTCCTTACGACCGGCAGTGGAAAACGGCGATCGGCATTACAACCTTTTCCTCTCTAGTTTTACTCCTACCGACCCCAAGCAAGGCCCGTGGCCTATCTCTGCCGGAACGCGCCTGATATCCGATAATGAGATTATTATTCCGACGGCGCTGGCAAAAAAAGTTCAATAAGCGGGTAGGGGATAGTATTACCTTTTCCGAATCGGATGCTTCCTGGCGTATTGCCGGCCTGGTACCGGGGGCGGCTAGCTTTGGCAATTACTATGCCTGGATTACCTATCCGGCCGCTCAACCGTTCGTGACGGTTCCCGGCTCGGTCAGTTTTGCCTATATTGTTTTAGATCATCCCGCTGATGCCGAAGCGGTAGCTTCGTCTCTGCAGAGCCGGTACCCGCATCTGAATATTCGTTCTAAAGCTGATCTGGTGAATGAAGAAAAACACAGTTTGGGTGATTCATTTCTCCCAATTCTGCAGGCGATTCTGGTGATCGCGGTTCTTATCGGTATCGCGGTGGTTGGGTTGACTATCTATACCGCGACCGTAGATAAGTCCCGGGAATTTGGCATCTTAAAAGCGATCGGACTGAGCAATCGCCAGCTGTACGGCACCATGCTTGTACAGTCTCTGGCGGTTACCGCACTGGGTCTCCTGATCGGCGCTACTCTTTCCTTCGGGGTTGGATATTTAATCATGAACTGGCTGGATCTCGGTTTTGAATTAACCGCCGCCGATATCGGACTGGTAGCCGGCCTTGCAGTTGTCATGGCGTTTCTCGCTTCCGTAGTGCCGGTTCGCCGGCTGATCACAATTGATCCCGCCGAAGTTTTTAAATCATGAGCATACTTATAGCTGAAAACCTAACAAAGGTGTACGGCCGAAAGGGGGCGCGCTTAGTCGCTCTGGATCAGGTTTCCTTTGAGGCGAAATCCGGTGAGACTACTTTAATCATGGGTCCGTCCGGTTCGGGAAAGACCACCTTGCTTTTGCTGCTTGGCACATTGCTTTGTCCCACAGCTGGCCGAGTTCTGCTAGACGGTCGTTCTCTCAGCGATCTGAAAGTAGGCGACTTGTCATCCGCGCGGTTGCAAACGATCGGCTTCGTGTTTCAGCATTTTAATCTGCTTGCGTCCCTGACCGCCATCCAGAATGTGATGGTGCCGCGGTTGGCAGCCGGACTGGGCAAAAAGGAAGCGGAGAGACAAGCGGCAGTGATGCTGGATCGATTCGGTCTGGCGAAACGGCAGCACGCTCTGCCAGCTGATCTATCGGGAGGGGAGCAGCAGCGGGTGGCGATTGCTCGGGCGTTGATGAACAGTCCGACACTTCTCCTCGCTGATGAGCCGACTGCTAATCTGGATTCTCGCACCGGACATGAGATTGTCCAGACTCTTAGCCGGACTGCCAAAGAGGAAGGAAAGATAGTGATTATTGTCAGTCATGATCCCCGGATTCAGGATATCGCGGATCGGGTCATCTCCTTAGAAGACGGGAAAATAAAAGAAAGAGACGGTCGAAAGCTATAGAGGTGGGGCGGGGCATGCAGCCAATCTGCTTCCTTTTTCGCTTACTCTGTGTTCCGGTTATCGCGCGCGTCCTCTAGAGCTTTGATGTCAATCTTATTCATCTTGAGCATTGCCCTCATTGTCCGGGTAGATTTTTCCG
>JAGWZN010000064.1 GCA_018968785.1 Patescibacteria group bacterium | reverse complement strand
GGCGAGCCCATCAAAAAGGCTGGTCTGGACGGAGTTTTTTTCCTTGTTAATAAAGGCGAGAAATCGTAGAATCGGCTCCATGTTCTCCAGGATCTGCTGCCGCTCGCCTAAGCTATCCAAGGCGCCGGCCATCGCCAGATTTTCCAATACTTTCTTATTCAACTGGCTGCTGACCCGGGTCAGAAAATCGGCCAGATCTTTGAACGGTCCGTTGGCTTTTCGCTCTTCCACGATCGCCTCGGCCGGCTGTAATCCGACATTTTTAATAGCACCCAAGCCGAACCGGATGTAGGCGTCCCGCTTGCGTTTCTTTTGATCCTGATAAAACACCACGCCAAACTCGACAAATGACTCGTTGATATCCGGAGCCAGTACCTCCACGCCCATTTCCTTGCACTCGGCAATCTCGATCCCAATCCGGTCGAGGTTATTGATATCCGACGTCATGAGGGAGGCCATAAACTCTACCGGATAGTGGGCCTTCAGATACGCCGTCTGATAGGCGATGAGCGCGTAGCAGGCGGCGTGAGCGCGGTTAAATCCGTATCGGGCGAACGGCTCGACGAAATCCCAAACCTTTTCGGCGCGATCTTGAGTAATTTCCGGATTGCGCACCGCGCCTTTAATAAACTTGTCCCGTTGCTCGTCCAAAAGCGCTTTAATCTTTTTGCCCACCGCTTTGCGCAGCACATCCGCTTCAGAGTAACTGAATCCGGCGAATTTCCGGGCGACCTCCAACACCTGATCCTGGGTAACGAGAACCCCGTAACTGTTCTCCAGAATCGGCTGCAGAATCGGGTGCAGATAGGTAATTTTTTTCCGCCCGTGTTTGGCTTGAATGAAGTCGGGAATGGAGTCCATCGGACCGGGGCGGTACAGAGCGACCATCGACATAATATCTTCAAACTGGGTGGGTTTCAGCTCTTTGAGATACCGCTTCATTCCGCTGCTTTCCAGCTGAAATACACCTGTTGTCTCAGCCTGGGAAAGCAGCTCATATGTTGGCTTGTCATCGAGAGGGATTTTGAGCACGTCAATTTCCGTTTTCCGGGTTTTACGGATGATCCGCACCGCCTGCTGTAAAATACTCAGGTTTGATAGGCCGAGAAAGTCCATTTTCAACAGGCCGATATGCTCCACCTGGTTCATTGAGTACTGGGTGATGACGGAGTTATCATCCCGGGTTGAGCGTTGTAGTGGCAGATACCGCTCCAGCGGTTCCTTCGTGATTACCACGCCGGCGGCATGAACCGAAGTATGACGCGCCACGCCCTCCAGCCGGGCGGCGATATCTAGCAGCTTGGTGATCTGGTCGTTGCTTTCGTACAACTGTTTCAGCTCGGGAATGTTCTGGAGCGCCTCTTTAATTGTCATGCCGCCCGGTCCGGAAGGAATCAGTTTGGCGATATAGTCGCACTCGTTATAGGATACGCCGAGCGCCCGGCCGACATCGCGCACGGCATTGCGGGCGGCCATGGTACCGAAGGTAATAATCTGCGCGACGTGATCGCTGCCGTACCGTTCACGCACGTACTGGATCACTTCATCCCGACGCGCGTCCTCGATATCAGTGTCAATATCCGGCATCCCGATCCGTTCCGTATTGAGAAACCGCTCGAAAATCAGATTGTGCTCTAACGGGTCTACATCGGTAATACCAACGCAGTAACCGACCAGGCTGCCGGCAGCCGAACCCCGGCCCGGCCCGACGGCAATGCCGTGCTCCTTGGCCCAGTTAATAAAGTCCTGCACAATCAGAAAGTATGAATCATAGCCGGTTTTGGCAATGACGGACAACTCGTACTCCAGCCGGCTTTTTATCCGCTCCTTCAGCGGGACATTCGGATCGTTCATCGGCGACTCCAGCAGCGTGCCTTCCGGATAGTCCGCCTTAACAGTGTAAGTAAAATTAAACCGCCGCTTCACTCCTTCTTCACACAGTTGATATAAATACTGTCGGTCAGTAATCCCGTCCGGCGTCGGATACTTTGGTAAAATGTTCTGCCCGAGCGGAATCTCCACCTTGCACCGCTCGGCAATAACCGCCGTATTACTGATCGCCTCCGGCGTATCGGCGAACCACTCCGCCATCTCTTCCGGCGCCGTCATGCTGAAATTGGCGCCGGTCATATTGAGCCGGTTCGGATCGTTCACGGTCTTGCCGGTGCCCACGCACACCAAGACATCCTGCGCCTCCGCGTCATCCGGATAAACGTAGTGAATATCATTGGTAGCGATCAGTCCGATCTTATACTCCGCCGCTAGTTGTTTCAGTTGCTGATTGAGGACAACCTGCTCCTCGATACTGGGATGGTGCTGCAGCTCCAGGAAAAAGTATTTTTCTCCAAAGATAGCCAGGAATTCTTCCAGTACTCGTTTTCCTTCGCCCAGGCTAATCTGCAATGCGCGGGGGATAGAACCGGTCATGCAGCCCGAGGTGGCAATCAGTCCGGCCGAATGCTCTTTCAGTAGCTCTTTATCGATGCGTGGCTTATAGTAAAAGCCATTCAGATGCGCCTCCGAAGTCAGCTTGATCAGATTGAGATACCCTTCGTAATTTTCCGCCAGCAGCAGTTGATGAAACGGCTTGGTATCCAGGCGGGAGTCTTTATCCATCCGACTGCGGGGCGCCAGGTATGCTTCCACGCCGATAATCGGCTTGATACCTATTTTTTTAGCGGTCTCATAAAACTCCAGGCTGCCGTACATGGCGCCGTGATCGGTTAGAGCCAGAGCGGACATCCCCAGCTCCTTCGCCCGTTTCAGGAGAACGTCAATCTTGCCGGCGCCATCCAAAAGAGAGTAATGGGAGTGAGTGTGGAGATGGACAAAATCTACGGAGGCCATGAATACACCTGGTCAATTGATGACAAATCAGCTAAGCTGAGATAGTTTACCATACTATCATGCAACTCGCGTTTATCCTGGGGAGAACCCCCGAACTCGCAAAAAAAGAAATCGAAGCCGCAGCCACGATCTTGCCCTTCCAATGGTCTGCTACCATAGTACAACCGGATGTTCTGACACTCAAGTCGGACAGTCGGGATCTTTCAGATGTTTTTCATGAAAACGACCTCCTGTCGCCACAATTTTCTCAACTTCGTGAAAAAATAATGAACTTACAGAAACGGCTGGGGGGAACGATAAAAATTGTTTATATCATTAAGCAGGTTGAAAAAGATAAACTCAGCATTGATCTACAGGAGCTGATTAGACCGTATAAGACCTACGGTATTACCGTGCACGGTGATGGTATCGACCCGGTTCGGCTCGGATTACAGTTAAAGCGCCAGTCGAGCGGTTCGCGCCGGTTTCTTGCTCCCAAAGAAGGGCGAAAGATGAGCTCCGCGCAAGTGATCCGTTATCGACTAGCCTTATTCGGTGATCGGCCAGCCGGCGGGGAGGTGGTCGTCATCTGCCAGCCAGCCGGCTATCTGATTGGCGTAACGCTGACCGTACAGGATATCGACGCCTATGCCAAGCGGGATTTTCATATTCCGGTTCCAGACCCGCGCTCCGGCATGCTGACCCCGAAGGTTGCTCAGGCGATGCTCAATCTGGCGGTTGGAAATAGCGCGCCAGCCGTATACGATCCGTTCTGCGGCAGCGGCCGGGTGGTGGAAGAAGCACTCCTGATGGGGTTGCCTGCCTTCGGTTCCGATATCGCCGTGGGGAAGGTGGAGGCGGCCCGGAAGAATTTAAACTGGATTGCGGCAGAGTACGGTCTCTCGCTTGCCGCTGTACCGGAGCGGCTGATCTGGCAGCAAGATGCCTCCGTTCTGCCAAAAACCGAGCTGCCGCGGCCGTTTGTCATCGTCACTGAACCGTATCTGGGTAGTCCGCTCCGACAGCCGCTTACCGATCCGGAGGCGACGGCTTGGCAGGCTGAGCTGGAAAAACTGTATTTCGCGTTTTTCAAGATGTGGATGACGGTTCGGGTCGACCGCCAACCCCGAAAATGGGTAATGGTTTTTCCGGCGGTAAAATGCCGGGACGGCCGGTTCCAGTCGCTCTACCGAGCGATGGTTGACAGGTTGGATGAGATGGGGTATAGTTCACTACAGGTGTCTGACTACGGACGGCCTAGTTCTTTGGTTAAACGGGAAATCGTAGTTCTGACGCGGCGCGATCTCCAATAACTTCCCCAGTAATTTCTCATCGATAACGTTCGGATATGGCTCATAAGAAAGCAACCGGCAGCACACGCCTGGGACGCGATAGCCGCTCGCAGCGGCTGGGTGTCAAGATCTTCGGCAATCAGCGCGCCAAGGCCGGTAATATCATTGTGAAACAGTACGGTTGCCGCTTTAACGCCGGCGACGGCGTCGGAAAAGCGGACGATGACTCCCTGTTTGCCCTGCGGGACGGTCTGGTGCAGTTTAAAACTATTCTCAAGCGAAAGTTTACCGGAGGCTTAAAGCCGACCCGGATGGTCAGCGTTATCTCCACTAAGAAATAAGGAAAATCGGATATGAATACCGTTGCCGCCGGATATCTGCTCAATAAGTACGGAAAGAAAAACCCGCCAATGCTGAAGGCCGGCGATACGGTGCGCGTGCATCAACGGATTAAAGAAGGCGATAAAGAGCGGGTGCAGGTGTTTGAGGGGCTGGTAATTGCCACCAAGCACGGTATTAGCCTGGACGGCACATTTACGGTGCGGAAGATTGCCGTCGGCGGTATCGGTGTTGAACGGACGTTTCCGGTGCATTCGCCGAACGTGCTGAAAGTTGAGCGGCTGAAGACTGCCGATGTCAACCGTGCCAAGCTGTACTATATGCGCGAACGCCAGGGCAAGTCGGCCCGGTTTAAGCATGAAACGGCGGCCTATGAGGTCTGGCAGGAGAACGCGAACCAGCCGGAGATAGAAGCGACGGAGGAGTTGGCAACCGAGGCGATCGAAGGCGAGGGGATGAAGGAAGAGATTCCGACTGATGAAGTCACGGTTGAGATGGCGGAAGCGGTGATGGATCAGGCTGAGGAAAAGGGTGAGCCCGAACCGCTTGTGGAAGAGCCGGAAACAACGGAAGCAACGGAAGAAGAAAAATAGACGGTAGTCGAACTCATTGCAAAACACCTGTTCCTTTCTGCACAGATTAGATTCCGGCTGCAACCGATTCAGGACTCGTCACCGTATATCCGATACGCTTCCTCATCCTTCACCGGTTTCGCTCGGAATCTAATCTGTTC
>JAGWZN010000063.1 GCA_018968785.1 Patescibacteria group bacterium | reverse complement strand
AGCCGTTTCTCCCCGCGTGCAACGGCTGGAACGACCAGTCTTAAAAAAAGGTAATGAGTCCGGCGAAGGCGAATGGTGGTGGAAGGTGCCGGACCGACGAGAGGCGATCAGCCGGGCCATCGACCTCTGCAAAATGGATGACCTGGTGCTGGTAACCGGTATGGGCGCCCAGAACTACAAAACGGTTGGTGATCAGAAAGTACCCTGGAATGACCGCCAGGTCATTGAGGAGCTATTAACCGAAAAGAAGCTGCTATGAGTCCGGAGAAGAGTCCTCAGCCCGAGAACATTCTGCTCGTTGATGGCAACGGCCTCCTCTACCGCGCCTATCACGCCTTTCCCAAAGAGCTGTGCAGTCCGGAAGGCGAGCCAACCGGAGCGGTTTTCGGTTTTACCCGCATCTTACTAAGCACCATTAAAAATCTCAAACCGTCCTCGGTTGTGCTCTGTTTTGATTTGAAAGGTCCGACGTTCCGGCATGAGCAGTACGATCAGTACAAAGCCACCCGCCAAAAGATGCCGGACGATTTGGTAAGACAAGTGAATACAATGTATGAAGTTGTAAGACAGTTGGAGTTTCCAATCTATACCGCGGCGGGATACGAGGCGGACGATATTATTGGCACTCTGGCCCGTCAGATTACGGAGGCGGATGGGCAGGCACGGGTGATTATCCTAACCGGTGACCAGGATATTATCCAGCTGGTGAACGACCGGGTGTTCGTCTATTCGCCCTCCGCCGGTGCCAAGCAGCCGGTTCTCTATACACCGGATCAGGTACGAAACCGGTACGGATTTCGACCGCTACAGATGATTGAATACAAGTCGCTCCGCGGCGATCCCTCCGATAACATACCCGGGGTTCCTGGCATTGGCGAAGTGACCGCCACCAAACTGGTACAGGAATATGGCACTCTGGAGAAGCTGTACGAAGCGGTTGAGACGGATACAGCCGATCTCAAGCCGGCGGTTCTCGAGAAGTTACGGGCCGGCAAAGAAAGCGCGTTATTAAGCCACCAGTTGGCCACCATCGACACAAACGCGCCGGTGCGGTTTGACCGTTCCGACTCCCGGCTGAGTCTGAAAAGTCCGGAAAAACTGATTGCCCTGTTCCACAAACTCGGCTTCCGCAGTTTGATTAATGAACTGCCCCGATCGCATAAACTGCTATCGGAAGCCAGTGATATTTTTACGGCCGGTCCTTCCGATTCCGCCGATTCGACAGGACCCGATCCGCAAAACAATCCGGATAACGACCGTACACTCAGCCGCAGCGAGCAGATTGATCAGGAATTGGATCCGGTACTGCGAAAAATGGAGGAGGTAGGCGTTAAACTCGATTGTCCGTACCTCAAAAAACTGGCGGAAGAGTTTGAGACCGATATCAGCCGGTTACGCGCTCAACTCACCGAACTGGCCGATGAAGAGTTTAACCCGGACTCGCCGCAACAGGTCAGCCATATCCTTTATGAAGTATTGCGCGTACCGACCAACTTTATCCGCAAGGGGAAGACCGGCTACACGACGAATGCCGCCACGTTACAAGAGCTAGCCGAGCAGTATCCGATCGCGCAGATTATTCTCAATTACCGTGAGGTGCAGAAGCTACTCACGACCTATATTCGGCCACTACCGGAACAGGTCGACAACCGACACCGTCTGCACACCTCATACGCTCCCGATACTACCAGCGGTCGCATCTCATCCCGTAACCCGAACCTGCAGAATATTCCGGTTCGGAGCGAACAGGGCCGCCGGATTCGCCAAGCGTTTATTGCCGATACCGGCAAAGTGCTGGTCTCGGCTGATTACTCCCAGATTGAATTGCGGGTAGCCGCCCATCTTTCCGGCGATCCGGTAATGCAGGCAGTGTTCCGGGAAGGTCGAGACTTCCACGCTGAAACCGCCGAGCGGGTGCATGTGGATCGTCGAATGGCAAAAATTATTAACTTTTCCATTTTATATGGGAAGGGCGCTTTTCAATTTGCCAAGGATCTGGGTATTACCCAGCCGGAAGCTAAACAGTATATTGAACAGTACTTTAAAACATACGCCACCTTGCGCGCTTTCCTCGATAATATCTTGGAAACGGCTCGAAAGAACGGCTATGTCGAATCAGCGTACGGTAAACGCCGGGTATTACCCGATCTGATCACCGGAAATTTCCAACGCCGCAGCGCCGCCGAACGGGAAGCTATTAGCATGCCGATTCAAGCCATGGCGGCTGATATTCTCAAGCAAGCCATGATCCGGCTGGACGCCGCGCTGACCAAACAGAGCAGCCCGTCCCAACTCATCCTGACCGTTCACGACGAACTGGTAGTAGAGACACCGCGAAAAGAAGTAGAAAAAATAGCCGCCCTCCTGAAAGAGGCCATGATCGAGGCGGACCATCTCACCGTTCCGCTGGCGGTTAATGTCAAAGTCGGAACGAACTGGTCAGAGATGGAAGAACTGGCGTAGCCGGCGCAAGAACAGCTCCGGCCGTGATTGAATAGAAACCGTTTGCCCGGCATCCTCCCGATCGGCATGGATACGTATCCACCAACTGGCTCGCGCCTCAACATCCGCCATCTGGGTACAGACGGTCATCCGGTACTGCTCCTTCGGATAGGCGGCGTGCAGCGCCCCAAACAACGCGCTTAAAGCCGCGGCCGTATCGGCGCGCTCTTCCGGAGAAATCTCTTCAATGCCGACCGTTTCGCTTTCCGGCAGATACCAAACTTCTTGCGGCAACAGTGCCGCCGAGGGTACGTACAGCCCGCCCCGCTCACCGCGATGCAGGAAAAATTCCGATTCGCCTTCCCGCAATTTTTCAACCAGTCCGGCCGGCACGCCCGGCAACCGCTCACCCAGCGGATATTCAGTCGCTAATAGATCACCGACCCGCTGATACCCGTCCACCGACCGTAAATCAACCGTCTGGAATATCGCCGTCAGATAGTGAAGATGAGGATTGTAATGAAACTGACGAATCCGCTGATGAAGCAGTGTCAGCCATCCCGCCCACTCCCGCTTGCCCCACTCAAAAAACGGCGTCTTCCCTTGATACAACATCAGTTCGTACTCTCCGACCGCCGGTTGCTCGCGGAACAGTCGCTTTTCATTACCGGGGATCGGACGGTCAGCCGGATCCAGCACAAACGGCTGATTCGGTATTGCCGCCACCAGGAAATCGCTTCCTTTCTTCTCTTGGGTCAGCTGTCCGGCGCGCAACTGCCGCTGCTCGCCGGCAAGCGGCGGCCCCACCAGTACCCACTGATGAAAAAGCGGGTTGAAACGAACCGTATACATACCCTTATCATACGCCGTCAACCTCTTCTTGTACAAGAAGATAAAATATGGTAGGCTAGAAAACAGTTAATTACCCATTATTTTTATTATTTTTCCGATGCCTGTCACCAAATCAGCCAAAAAAGCGCTGCGAACCGCTACCCGCCGGCATAGTGAGAATCTACTCCAGAAAGCCGCGTTTAAGAACGCCATGAAAAACGCGAAACGCGCCGTGGCAGCCGGAGGTAAAGAAGTAGCCGAAGCGTTATCTCAAGTTCAAAGCACACTGGATAAAGCCGCCAAGAAACACACCATTCACCCGAATAAAGCCGCCCGACTCAAGTCCCGGTTGGCTAAATTGGCCGCTTCCACTCCCGCCGAATCCACCCCAAAGAAGAGCAAGCCGACAAAAAGCAGCGGAACGACTAAAAAGAAGGTAGCCGCGAAAACCAAGAAACAGAGCTAAATCCGCAGAGTTATCCAATTGAAGGATGAGCATGTAACAGGTTAGGACCCTCTTAAGGATCCGGTATTTTTAGGAGAGGATGGTTAGGTGGGTAAAATAGTTTCTTCCTTAAGTTTGGTTAGTTCCTCGGCTAATTTTACTTTGGCTTCTATCATTCTCTCGGCATGTTCCGTGTCGCTTCGGGCATAGGCTATCTTGTCCAATTTAGCGAACGTCCACCCCGGCTTCAAGTAGCTTGCGGCATCCGGTAGGCTCTTTAACTTTTCGTACGGCGTTTGGTAATCATCCGGCCTGTACTGACGAATCTCTTTTCCTTGGGCGGCGTAAGTAACAGTGGCGTATCCGCAAGGCCTATGGAAGTTAAGGTAAGGAATGAACCACTCAAGCTGCCACTGCTGGACAAGACGAGCCCCGCACTTTTTGATGAAGTGATACCCGAAGTTCTTGCGGATAATACTGGCATTCTTTCCCTCTACCAGGGCGTTGTCATTGTGACGCCTTGGCCGGGATTTGGAAAGGGTAGCGTGCAGAGTATTTAACAAATTAGCCACCTTTTGGTTGATAAACTCCGAGCCGTTATCGGCATGAAATTCATGGATCACAAATGGGAACAGGGCTAAGGCAAGCTTTAAGGCGGGCAAGACATGCTTCTCGTGCAAGGAAGCCGCGCTGAGGGTCACTTCCCACTGGGTTACCTCGTCTACCAGGTTTAGATGGTAAACTCCGGTCCCCTTATTCCCGTCTCCGCCTTGATGGACTGTATCCACCCGCAGATACCCCGGTATCCCGTTTGGCTGAGGGATCTGGCGCGTCCCTAAAGTAGTATGGGCCCCTTGGGTATGATGAATGGGGCCAAAATGAGTATGGTAACTCGGGGTATTCCGTAGGTTGTATAAATGGCTTACAGATATCCTGGATAAACGTACGTATTCAGCGTGGTGAAAGAGAGTATATTCGCGCCTTAAGATCTTTCTTGTGGCAGCTCCGGAGAGCCTCCCGTGGATACGATCTACCCGAGCTAAAAGCAATACGTCTTCCGGAAGGTATACCGGTGAGAATCCGGGATGAGAACCGGCTAAGGCTACGATCTTTCCGGTAGTCTCCCATTGGGAAATGAGGCGAGTTAGCTGAGAGGTGGAGTATCCGGTTACTTTGGCGAGGTAGTTTCTTACCACTCCCCGGCACTTTTTACTTAATCGGTGGTACCGGTACCGGCGCAGTACTTCCTCTATCCAGGGATACGCTTCGCTGGGATCGTGGGCTTCAAAGCGGATGCCCTCAGTGGTTTTCAGCAGTTGCCTAAGTTCTGATATGCTAAAAATACGGGTATCGGTCATGGTGATGTACATAGTCCCATTGTACCGGTATCCTTTTATGTTGTCCTAATCTGTTACGTGCTCATTCTTGTTGGAATTTGGCGATTTTCATGCTCATGCTGCGTTGGATAACTCTTC
>JAGWZN010000062.1 GCA_018968785.1 Patescibacteria group bacterium | reverse complement strand
GCTGCTCCCATGATGATGGCCGGTGCCATGCCGGCTGCGGGAGGCGCTGCTGCCGCTGAACCGGAAGAGGAGAAAACCTCCTTTACCGTTGTGCTGGCTGCTTCCGGTGATCAGAAGATCAATGTTATTAAGGCGGTTCGTGAGATCCGTGCCGATCTCGGCTTGAAAGAAGCAAAAGACCTGGTAGACGGTGCTCCGAAAGAAGTATTGGCCAATGTGAAAAAAGAAGAGGCTGATACCGCCAAAGCCAAACTTGAAGCGGCTGGCGCTACCGTTGAGGTGAAATAATACTACCCATCGATAAAAAAGAGCCTCTCCGGAGGCTCTTTTAAGTTTAGTTGACCGCGCGGGACATTCCGATATTATCAAAAGTATATATAAGAGGATGAAGGAAGTATGAGCGAACTGCCGATTGAACCCAACTTAATCTACCAATCGGATCAGGCGAATCCGGATCAGATTTTAGCCAACGCTTCAGTCAGCGAGATTACCCAAGGAATAGTTGACGAGTATTACTTGGGAGTAGTTTGTTCTCAGCGTCAGGATTTTTTGCGGTCTATATTGCCCAGGTTACGAAATGACTCGAAATACCAACAAATTCTTAATTCGGCAAAAAGCTCTTCACCCGATCCGTTGTTGCAGGAGGTTTTTCAGGGCCAGCCTGCACTGAATAATCTGCGCAGGCAAATTGTGCACGATCCAGCCAACTCCGACGATCAGCTGTTAGAGCTGTTATATAAACATCTCAGCTATAAACCTGCAGTAAATCAGCAGCGAGAAAGTATAAAAAAAGACGGCCTATCATTTCAAGGTACGTCTGAAGATCCGGATTTTGATGATGTGCCCCGTCTTCTTTTCCGGGTATTCGGAGTTGAGACCTTAGCGCGTGCTCTGGTTTCCGGTGTGCGGTATTACCCTGATGCTGTCATTATTCCCACTGATGGGGGGAACGAAAAACAATTTTCTCGGGCGGAGTTTAGAAAGATTCTTGATTCCTTACCAGTTGAGGCGGCGATACAATTGGTCAACCGTAAAGTACGGGCGCTCACCTCAACAGTTTTTAACGAAGATACAACCAGTTTTCTTCCTTTCCCAGTAATTCTATTCGCGTTTACTGATTCGGATATCCAAAATATTCCTTACCTTAGTAAGGTGGATACTCGGAAGCGGATGCGGATAATGAAAATCGGAACAGTCTGTCACGAAATCGGCCACGGTCTTTACTCCCTAAGTCTGTCTTCCAAAACATTGAAAGAATGGGAAGATATATCGGCGAGTGAAGATCGACCGGTAACGGAGTATGTAAAGCGGTATTGCGATAATCCAGATCTTAGGCAGGAAGAAGGGTTTGCCGAATCAGTTCGGTTGCGAGTTACAGCGCCCGATTATCTGGAAGATAACTTTCCTCGAGTGGCAAATTACTTTACGCGGAACTTCCCTGATATACAGCCGCTGCAAAAGTGAAGGTATGTTTGAATTCAAAATTACGGCCAAGGACGGCCAAGCACGCGTGGGAGAGTTGCGGACACCGCACGGAACCGTTGAAACCCCGGTTTTTATGCCGGTTGGTACGCATGGCGCCGTAAAAGCGGTCTCACCGGCAGAGCTGCGACAGATTGGTTCTCAGATTATTCTTTCCAATACTTATCATATGTACCTGCGCCCAGGTGATGAGCTGATTCGGAATCTCGGTGGCCTCCACGAGTTTATGGGCTGGGACGGGCCGCTTTTAACCGATAGCGGCGGTTTTCAGGTATTTTCTCTCGGAGAGAGGGGAATGAGCGGAAATGAGAGAAAATCACTTCGAACTGTTACGGAAGAGGGGGTAACCTTCCGTTCTCACCTTGACGGTTCGACCCACCGACTGACCCCAGAAAAGTCCATTCAGATTCAACAGAACCTGGGAGCCGATATGATGATGGCTTTTGACCAGCCGGTATATGGGCTTTCGACGGAGACTGCCAGCCGGGAAGCAATGGAACGGAGTATGCGCTGGCTGGAACGATCGAAAACGGAATGGTTGAAAGGAGACACGAACCGGCAGGCTTTATTCGGGATCGTGCAGGGAGGAACGTATCGTAGGCTACATCGACAGTCGGCGGAGCTGGTCGCGGCCGCGGATCTGCCGGGCAATGCCCTTGGCGGTTTATCGGTGGGGGAGGGTAAAAACGCGATGTGGGAGGCGGTCGAATCGATCAATGAAATCCTGCCTGCCACCAAGCCACGCTATTTTATGGGACTAGGTGAGCCGCTTGACCTGATTGAAGCAGTGATTAGGGGAGTGGACATGTTTGACTGTGTGGCTCCCAGTCGGTTAGCTCGACATGGGACAATCTGGAGAATTGAAGGAAATCAGGATGCACTTCAAGCCTTTTGGTTGAATGATACGGATGCTCTACTAAATACCACACACCCTTCTTTACAAATATCAAGAGTTAATCTAAACAATAATCAGTACTTATCCTCAAAGCGACCGATCTTACCCAATAAAAATATAGATGATTTGTTCTCCTTTCCCCTTTGCGTTCTTCACCATTATCTAAAAGAGCATGAAATGCTGGGATTTCGTATTTTAACACTTTATAACTTACTAGTTCTTCACTTGATACTGAAACATACGCAAGAGGCGATAAGGAAAGGTAAGTGTAAAAAAATTGAAAAGGTTTTCTTGACACGGTAGTATCGGGACCATATACTACTAAGAGTAGTAGGCAATTATATTTAAGAGATTTAGGAGGACTATGTTTAGAGCCAGAGAGGAACTTCCCCAAGGTGATGAAAGATCGGGGGGAGATTCGCCGGATGGATTGCAAGATTTAGGATTAAGGCCGAATAGGTGGAGAGAGCTGGTTGAGGCCGGGCAAGAAGATTTAGGTCGAAGAAAGCAAGAGGGAAGTGAAAGGCGTCGAACCGTATTTAATAAAATTGCCGGGGCATTTGGTTGGGTGAAGGATAAGGTTTCGAGAGGGTGGCACGCCGGAAGCGAAGTAGCTGCGGGGGTTTACGCGGCGGTAGGTACAGAGCGAGGCCGAAAGGTGGTTGGGTCAATTGCAATGGAAACCTGTCAGGCCACATCCGCGTATCTTGAAAGAACCCGTGATTCTGCGGCAAGGTATATACGGGATACAAGACTTCATAGAATAAGTGCTGCAGAAGAAGGTGCAAGCCAAGCAACACTTGAATTAAAGGGTAGTATTGATAATACGCTTTCTCGTATTAGTGATTTGGCTCTTGAATATGCTCAGCGGAGCGCAGAATATAGGGATGAGATGGGAGGGTTAGAGGTTGAGCTACGAGAGGCGATGCATGAAGGAAAAACGAAAAAAGTAATTGAGATTAGTCAGTTTCTTCAAGACCTAGCAAAAGATTTAATGGAGAGCACAGAATGGCATCAAAAACAGATTAGTAGGATCAACCAAAAGCTGACGCACCAACAAGACAAGCTAAGTCAGCGTGGTCTGCGTATGCAGGAGTTATTAGAGAAACGGGCTCGAATCGAAGGTGGGGTTTTAAATAGTGAAGTGGAGGCTAGGTTGGCCTAGGTGTTTAAACTACTTATTAATTTTTAGGAGAATAGCTATGAGTCTAACCGATGATGAACAAAAAGAACTTGATCAGCTTCAGAATGAGGAGCCGCTCCGCGATGCAATGCGACAAAAGCTGGAAGATGCTAGAGGAGTCTTAGCGGATATGGAAAATTGTGATAATCGGGCAGGCGAAGGGCTTGAGCAAAGTATGATGTCTATCGGGTCTCAAATCCAGAAGGAGGATAAGGGAGAGGAAAATTAAGGATGCTGGTAGGGATATAAGTTAGCTGTAGGGAAGTAATTACTAGCGCATGGCTATACGGCGTACGGATAGAGGGGATACGAAGGATCGGCGGTACGAAATTGTTTCAGATGAGCCAGAAATCCCTGCCAAGACGAAGTTGGAGCTGTTCAGTGATCCCGAATTTCTTGAGTTTGTTGATACGATTAGATGGACCGGTTATTCGTCACAGCAAATTAGGCAGAACCCCGGGGACTTGCGGCAACCGGCAGCCGGTCAATTATGGGAAGCCTATAAAGTTTACGAGCGTCAAAAAATAGTTGCGGAAAAGGTTATACAGTATATAATAGATAGAATAACGGAAGATTTCAATTTTCCGGTTGAAGACTCGACTGTCATCCTAGAAAAAGTATCTATCCAAGGTCAACCTGATCGTCCTCAGTATGTTGCCAAAGACTATTTTGATGCGCTGCGATTACAAGTAGCGAACTTAGCAGCTGTGGATATTGGTCGGTTTTCTATATTTGAGAAACTTCTTCTTACTAGAGTGATACGCCAGGGTGAGATTAGTAGGCTTGAGGAAGGAATACGAAAGAAGTTGAAAAGAGTAAAAGGTGCTGATGATTTAGATGAAATCCGTCAGTTAAGAGACGCGTTCAAAGAAGTTGATAGAGGGCAAAAAGCTGCCTTCGGATTCCTGGGGGCGGTGTTACACACAACAAGCAAGAATTACCGGAAGGCGGAAGAAATAGTTAGGGACAGCTATCGAGGACGAAGAAGGGATCTGGAGAAAATGGTAAGGGATTTGGATATCGCGATCGGCACATCTGAGGATATTCAGAGAAGAAAAGATGAGGTGGAAAAAGCGGAACAGCAGATATTAACAGAGTTCCAGGCGGTGAGAGCTTTGGTGAGTAGCGTGCGAGAACATGTAGTGCAACAGACTGCGTCTGCATTAAGACAAGCGTCTTCGATTAAAGATTTAGGTAGGCTAGCGGCTATGCTATCTTCGGGGCAAGTAAGGGTTCATCCCAATGCTTCTGCCTTGGATAATGCTTTATTGCAACGCGCGTTTGCTGTTCTTTCTTCCATCATTATCCCTTTTCTTAACTCAGGAAACTTATCGATAATTGTTCAAGGTATCGACCAGTCGATTATCCAACAGGGAGATAATCCTGTAGAAAAAAATAATCTAGCGCGCCAAGTGGTCGACACTCTTCATAAAATGAGTGTCGATGCCGAAAACAGCGGAAATGTTGCTTTGCGCCGGATGTTAGACCTATTAATTAGTCATTACCAATCTCAAATAGTATAAAACATGAGTATTACTGCTGGAAAAATTGCTGAACTGATACGAGCAAGACGATTTGATGAATTAAAGGGGTTGTTGTTAAGACATTTGAATTCAGATCAAGATGTTGAAGTTATCA
>JAGWZN010000061.1 GCA_018968785.1 Patescibacteria group bacterium | reverse complement strand
TTCGCAGTGGCCAGGACGTTATTCAGAGCTATCCACAGTCCGGTATTCACCCGCACCGTCCGGTTATCTACCCGATTGTCAGCTCCGCCATCGAAGGGTTTTTAAATGGCGAGTTTGATGAAGTCCGGATATTTTACACGAGATTTATCTCCTTCCTCCGCCAAGAACCGGGCGAGAAGCTGCTGATTCCGATGAGTCTGTCGCCCCATTTTGAACGGCCCAAGCGGGAAAAACCGGAAGCAAATGAATTCCTGTTCGAGCCGACCGCCGACACCGTTTTAGCCGCCATTCTGCCCCGCATTATCGAGACGCAGATTTATCAGGCGCTGCTGGAAGCGTTGGCTTCCGAACATGCCGCCCGGCGGCTGGCCATGCAGAACGCCACCGATAACGCCACCGACGTGATTAACGACCTTACCTTAACCTATAACGGCCTTCGCCAGAACGCTATCACGCAAGAGATAGCCGAAATTACCGGCGGAGCCGCCGCCTTAGCCGCTTAAATACCGTATATGCCTACCAAAACCGCTACCGGAAATGTTACCCAAATCATCGGCGCTGTTGTCGACGTGCAGTTTGACGGAGAGTTGCCGAAAGTATATGACGCCCTGCAGATCAAACGGGACAATTCGGTGCTAACCCTGGAGGTTGCCGGCCACTTGGACCATCGGACAGTCCGCGCGATCGCCATGAGTACCACCGACGGCTTGGCCCGCGGTACCGAGGTTATGAACACCGGTCAGCCGATTCAGACGCCGGTTGGTGAAGCGGTACTGGGACGGATGGTGGACGTAACCGGCCAGCCGATCGATAACGCCGGCCCGATCAACTCCGAGCTGACGTATCCGATCCATCGGGAAGCGCCATCTTTTGCCGAACAGTCCACCACCACCGAGATCTTTGAAACCGGCATTAAGGTTATTGACCTCATCTGTCCCATTCCGAAAGGCGGCAAAGTCGGTCTATTTGGCGGCGCCGGCGTGGGCAAAACCGTTTTAATTACCGAGCTGATCCGCAACATTGCCGCCGAGCACGGCGGTTACTCCGTTTTTGCCGGTGTCGGCGAACGGACCCGGGAAGGAAACGACCTGTACCATGAGATGCAGGACTCCAAGGTTATTGATAAAACCGCTCTGGTATTCGGTCAGATGAATGAACCGCCCGGCGCCCGCGCCCGGGTCGCTCTGACCGGCCTGGCGATTGCCGAGTATTTCCGCGACCAAGGCCGCGACCTCCTGCTGTTTATCGACAATATTTTCCGGTTTACCCAAGCCGGTTCCGAAGTATCCGCTCTGCTCGGTCGGATGCCGTCGGCCGTCGGTTATCAGCCAACTCTGGCCACCGAAATGGGAGCCTTGCAGGAACGCATTACCTCTACCAAAAAAGGTTCAATTACTTCCGTTCAGGCCATTTACGTCCCGGCGGATGACCTGACCGACCCGGCGCCCGCCACCACCTTTGCCCACCTAGATTCAACCGTCGTCTTAAACCGGGCGCTGACCGAGATCGGTATTTATCCGGCCGTCGATCCGCTCGATTCCAGCTCCACTATTCTTGATCCGCTTATTGTGGGTGAGGAACATTACGCGGTCGCCCGCGGCGTTCAGCGGATTTTACAGCGGTATAAAGATTTGCAAGATATCATCGCCATTCTGGGTATTGAAGAGCTGTCCGATGACGACCGCCTGACGGTCGCCCGCGCCCGGAAGATTCAGCGGTTCCTGTCCCAACCGTTCTTCGTGGCGGAAACGTTTACCGGCACTCCCGGCCAGTACGTCAAGCGGGAAGATACCATCCGCGCGTTTGGAGAGATCCTGGACGGCAAACATGACAGCAAGCCGGAGTCGGCATTTTACATGAAAGGCGCAGAGATATCGGAATCCGAATGATACATATAGAGATTATCAGTCCGGAGCGGATTGTCCAGGAGCTGGAAGCGGATGAGGTGGTTATCCCCACCGCGGCCGGCGTAATTGGCGTACGTCGCGGGCATGTGCCATTAATCGTCCCGATTAAGGCCGGCGAAGCAATGATTAAACAAGGCCGCGAGGAACAGTATCTCGCGGTATTTGGCGGGCTGGTTGAAGTGTTGCCGGATCGGGTGCGTATCTTAGCCGACTCGGCGGAACGAGCGGAAGAGATTGACGAAAAGATCGTCCAACAGGCAGTGGAAGAAGCGCGCCGACAGCGGGCGGAAGCAAAGACCAAGCAGGATATCGATGCCGCCATCGCGCTGATTGAACATAATCTGGCCCGCCTGAAAGTCGCCCAGCGGCGCAAGGCGCGCGGCCGCAGCACGCAGGAGTTACCCTAACCCTGCTTCAAGATTCCCAAATACAAGGCCGCTTGCATGATCGCGGCAATACTCATACCGTCATCGCACTCGCCAGAACGGATCATCGCCAGAAGCTCGGAGAAAGCCACTATGCGCACCGTGGTAATCCCTTCCTCGTCCTGACTATTCCCTGGCGTAGCCCGAAGCTCACGCGCGATAAAGACATGACAGATCTCGGAACAGATACCGTTCATGACCTGGAACGATCCGATCTCTTCCCACGATCCGGCCTCCAGTCCGGTTTCTTCTTTTAACTCCCGTTTGGCTGCTGTCAGTAAATTCTGATTATCACTGCCGCCAGCCGGCAGCTCCCAGGAAAACTTCTCGGTCGGATAACGGTTTTGGCCGATCATATACACCTCGCCATTCTCGGTGAGAGGGACAATCATCACCGACGGCGGCGTCATTACCACGCCGTATATTCCCGGCTGACCGTTTGGCCGCACTACTTTATCTTCCCTGACCTTAATCCAGGGATTCTGATAGACAATCCGGCTATCAAGCTGTTGCCATGAGTGTTTCGAGGTCATGCAGGATCTCTTCCGCGTGTTTATCCGGTGTAACCTGGGGATACTCTTTCACAATCTCCCCGGCCGGATTGATAATAAAGGTCTTCCGCAACGTACCGGTAAACTCCTTTCCCATAAACCGTTTCGGCCCCCAAGCCGTGTACGCTTTTATCACCCCCGTCTCCGGATCGCTCAAAATCGGAAAATTCAGATGATACTTTTCCGCAAACTTTTGATGAGACGCTACCGAATCTTTAGAAATACCGAGCACTGCCGCCCCCTTCTCCTGAAGCCGCGTAAAATAATCCCGAAACGAACATGCTTCTTTCGTGCAACCGGGAGTGTCATCTTTCGGATAAAAATAGAGCACGACCCACTTTCCCCGATCATCGCTTAAGGAGTGGGGTTGATTATGTTGGTCCGAGAGTGAAAAGTCAGGCGCGATCATAGTCTCTATGAATTACTCTTTTATAGTAATACTATTACCGTGACGGATAACAAAACCTTCTTTGGAAAGCTGTTCCACACAGAGCGATATCTTTTCAGGAGCAATCGACAGTTGTCGCCGGAGCTCGCTCAGCGACACTGTACCTGTCCCGACTACGGTTCGCAGTATCGCGCCTCGCAACTGCCGGTTCGAACCGGCAAAAGCCGATTGACGGACATACTGCTTACTCCTCCGGTTCGGATTGGCTACCGTCCGGCCCAGCATGGCACCGTAATCCATAAGCGCATAATACCATAACCGCGGCTGATGATAATCCAGATACCGCTCAATCAACAGCAGCAGCTCCGAATCCGGCACCCCCTCCCGGTCGGCAAAGAAAAAGTGCAGGAAGACCCGCCGGATATTGGTCTCAATAAAAACCACCGGCCGGTTATAGGCGAAAGCGGCAATGGCACCCGCCGTGTTACGCCCGATTCCCGGCAAGGTCTCCAGTAGACGCGGATCATCAGGTACAATGCCGCCGTGCGTATCCACAATCGCGCGCGCCGCCCGCTGCAGATACAGCCCTCGCCGGTTGTATCCCAGCCCCTGCCACAACGCCAGCACTTGCGCGGTTGACGCTTCCGCCAAATCCGATACCGTCGGTAAGGCCATTAGGAACTGCTGATACTTTTCAACTACCCGGTTGGTTTGCGTCTGCTGTAACATCATTTCCGAAACCAGAATGGCGTACGGGTCATCGGTCTCCCGCCAGGGAAACGAGCGGGCATGTTCTTGAAAGTACTCCTTAATCGTGGGCACAAAATGTTCACTCACCGCTCTCTTCTAGCAGTACTTCTACCCCGTTTTCAAGCGGTTGGAACCGGATGCCGGCTTTTCCCAGTTCCGTTTGAGGAACCTGATACACCAACGCCGGCCTCTTCAGTATCCCGTCATGCACCGGAATCGCTACCCGGGGATGAACCACCAGGGCGTACTCCACCGCTTCCGACAGCTTCATCCAGGGACCGGCCACCGGAACCGCCAGCACGTCCACCGCTTTCGCCGGCCGGTAAAAGGCGTCGCCCGGATAGAAAAACCGGTGGTCAATAAAGTAACCGGTATTCTCCACCGGCAGCAGAGTCGGATAGATTACCGCGTGATTCTTCCCCATTCCCTCGATTAACACGCCGTTCACCGTCGCGGTCCGGCCGTCCTCCACCGTCTCATGGGCAATCCCCGCTTGATCTAACAGCCTGGCCACCGCCGCGTTGCCCAACACTCGCGCCTCGGGATTACGATCCAGAACCGCTTTTAGGGAATCCAGGTGCAGATGATCCTGATGCTCATGCGTAATAATTACCGCGTCAATATCGCGCAAATCGGTAAACCCTTCCGAATAACTGCCCGGATCGGTTAGAATCCGCGCATCTTTTATGTGTAGTAAGAGACAACAGTGGCCGTATTTGCTGATTTTCATCATATTCACACTATATCATAATCTATTGGTAAGAATGTGGCACGGATCACCGAAATGATATACTGCGAAGTATGAAAATCGGCGTTTTTGATTCCGGCCTTGGCGGCTTGCTGATTACGCGGTCGCTTACATATACCCTGCCGGAGTATGACTATCTTTATCTTGGCGATACCGCTCATCTCCCCTACGGCAACCGTTCCCAGGAATCGATCTACCAGTTGACGCGAAGGGCGGTGCTGTATCTGTGCAAAGAAGGGTGCGGCCTGATTATTATCGCCTGCAATACCGCTTCAGCCGAAGCGTTGCGCCGGATTCAACAATACGATATCCCGGCCGCTTTTCCGGATCGGCGGGTATTGGGCGTACTGGTTCCGGCCGCCGAAGCGGCGGTTACCGCGGCCGGACAACACGGACAGATTGGCATTTTGGCAACCGCCAGCACCGTACGCTCCGGAGCGTATCTGCGAGAAATTCAGAAGCTGGCCCCGGCAATGATCATCCGGCAACAGGAGGCGCCCCTGTTGGTACCGCTGATTGAAAATAACGAACCGGAACAGATCGAGCCGGTTTTGAACCGGTATTTGGAACCGTTAATCGCC
>JAGWZN010000060.1 GCA_018968785.1 Patescibacteria group bacterium | reverse complement strand
AATGACGTCCTCCCCGGACACCGCTCCGCTACGTCCGGGGTTTCCCTTCCCCTCTTATTCGAATCCGAGCTTAAGTGTCTTGGGTAACTCTTCCTGGCCCTGGTGTTCGATGTATTTCTTGATCTGGTCTTCGTTCAGTCCCAAAGTTGAGGAGAAATACCCAACCGCTCAGATCCCTTCGGTCATATACATCCGCCAGATGAAGGGAAACTTCTTCCTGAGCCTCCGGCTGGAGTATTGTTTTAGATGCTGCACCACCGTACTGACAGCCACATCCGGCGGGATCTCGATGGCCAGGTGGACATGATCCTGGTCGGAGTTAATCGTAATGATCTGGACGGTTGGGTGGCCTAGGCACATTTGACGAAATGATGCCACCAGCTCAATTTTTACGTATTCTTTCAGCCACTTGTAGCGGAACTTAGTTCCCCACACCAGGTGATATTGGTGCTGTGATATTGGTGCTGGTAGGTGCAGTGGTTTAAGCTCTGGATTCTCATAAGTCTAGCTTAGCAGAATCCGGTCGCCCCGCTTCCCTTCTCTGCTAAGAGCGGAAAGATTCATCTCCGGACTTCGCCACCGCTTCGTCCGGGGTTTCCTCTAAAACAAAAACAAGCCCTGAGGCTCGTTTTTTAAACTTTTCAAGACTGATCCAGCCGGGAAAGGGGCGTGCACACAGAGACAAACGGGTGAAGTGGCATATAGCCTAAATTTTTCCGTTTGGTTGAGAACTGTGTAACAGTCATCCGCCAGTCCCAGCCAGGTCAGTCCCGAAAATTTTCTTAAAAAAGACCAGGTGCTAAAAAGCACTTGTTCAATGAGCTAGTATATCTTATTACTTCGCTTTTGTCAATCACTAAAACCTGTAGGTGGCGATTGTCACACTGATTTCCAGGTTAAATTGAAGTTTCTTATCACCTTACTTGCCACCCTACTTGCTTTGTGCCTTTTTCCGGATTTGGCTCTTGCCCCCTCCGACCGCGTCGCGCAACTCGTATCCGGCCGCTTCGATATTCCGCCTAATCGCGTCCGCTTCGTCCCATTTTCCTTCCCGGCGCCGTTCTTCCCGCGCCGCCGCTAACTGTCGGATTTTGTCCGGAATTGCAGTCGCTTTTTCCGGCTCCTGGAGCAATCCAAGCGACAGCACCCGTTCCACTTCCGTCACAAACGCTCGTTTGGCCGCCGGATCCAACGGCGATTTCATCGTTTCAATCAGCGCGGCAACCGCGGCCGGCATATTAAGATCATTAGCCAAGGCGGCGCGAAAGGCAGCAAGCGGAGCTGCGGCGTTTCCGGTATCTTCGCCAGTTTCCGGCAATTCGGCTGCCTGCTGCCGCAACCGGTCCAGCAACTTCTGATTCGTTTCAAGAGAGTGCCAAGTAAAGTTTTGCTTACTGCGGTAAGAAGCGCCGTAGTACAGCAGCCGCAGCGCTAACGGGTCAAACCCGCGTGCCGTGACATCAGCCAGGGTGTAGAGATTACCCAGCGACTTGCTCATCTTGCCGCCATTCACCAAAAGATGGTCGGTGTGCATCCAATGCCGCGCAAACTGCTTACCGGTCGCGGCTTCGCTCTGGGCGATCTCATTCGTATGGTGTACCGGAATGTGGTCGGTGCCTCCGCAGTGGATATCGATCTGCTTACCCAGAGTGCTCATGGCAATCGCCGAACATTCAAGATGCCAGCCGGGAAAACCGGTTCCCCAAGGACTACTCCACTCCATATCGCGCGTACGGTCTGTCGGAGAAAACTTCCAGAGGGCAAAATCAGTGGGATGCTTCTTCTCTTCCTGCATCGCCACCCGGGCGCCGGCTTGCAAACCGGCAATGTCCAGCCGAGCCATCTGTCCGTAGGTGGGAAACTTGCTTGTATCAAAGTAAATCCCATCCGAGATACAGTAGGTATATCCTTTCGCTTCCAGCTCCTGAACCAGGGTAATTTGCTGTTCAATACAATCGGTAGCTCGCACCAATCGATCCGGTTTGGCCATACGCAACGCTGCCGAATCGGCCAAAAACGACTGCTCATACTTTTTGGCGACTGCCCAGGCCGTCGTACCTTCCCGTCGGGCGCCCACCTCTAACTTATCCTCTCCTTCATCTCGATCGGAGGTCAGATGGCCGACATCGGTAATATTCATCACCCACTTCACCCGGTAGCCGAAGTAACGCAAAGCTTTTACCAAGGTGTCTTCATAGATAAAGGTCCGGAAGTTACCGATATGCGCATCGCCGTAGACGGTAGGCCCGCAGGTATACACCGTTAACCGGTCCGCTTGCAACGGCCGAATCGGTTCTACCTGCCGAGTCAGGGTGTTGTACAGGTTAAATACTTCCTTCATCGAAAAAGTCTTCCGGTTTTAATTCAGCCTTAATCAAATGTTCGGGAATAACTTGATTTTTTGATTTACCGGCCGGCTCTTCCACTACCATTACCCGCTTAATCTCTTCTTCGATATCATCCCCCAAGTCCTGAAGGGCTGGCGTGTCGGCGTCAGCATGAGCGGTAGCGTCGGTGTCATCCTGAATATCCGCCGCATCCGTCGGATCGATGGCGTCCGTTTCAGTCTCTTCATGGTCGGTGTCGTTCGTAGATACTGTCTGAGGCATTCGATTACGAGTTAGGTGGTAAAGATTTACGTCCTTCCAGGGCACGTAATAAGGTGGTCGGGTCGGCGTATTCCAGATCGCTACCCATCGGCAGGCCACGGGCAATACGGCTGACCGTTACCTTCCCTGCCGCCGCCAACGGATCAAACAGCTGTTGTAAATAGGTCGCGGTTGCTTCGCCCTCCAAAGAAGGGTTA
The DNA here is from genome assembly GCA_018968785.1 of Patescibacteria group bacterium. Lineage (GTDB taxonomy): Bacteria > Patescibacteriota > UBA1384 > CAILIB01 > CAILIB01 > REEB54. Next base: position 2,694 of record JAGWZN010000060.1, on the reverse strand, counting down.
GTCGCCAGAATTAATTCGACACTTTTCTCACCGTCTTCCTCAAGCAACTCATCTAGCCGTGCCTGCAAAAGACGGATACGCAGCTGATCGGGACCGATGCCATCAATTGGCGAGAGCGCGCCGCCCAGCACATGATACACCCCCTGATAGGCGCCGGTTTTCTCCAAGGCAATCACATCCAACGGGCCTTCCACCACGCAAATCTGGCGGTTGTCCCGGCTGGAGTCCTGGCAGATAGCGCAGAGCTCCGCTTCCGCAATATTACCACATCGGCTACAGTCGCGCAGGCCGTGCCGAATGCCGTCCAGGGCGGAAATAAAGCGGTTCACATCATAATCCGATTGGCGGAGCAGATGGAAGGTGAGCCGGGACGCCATCTTGCTGCCGATACCGGGCAACCGGTTAAAGGCGTCAATCAGGGTTTGAACGGAACTCGGCAGTTTAGCGGACATACGGATACTATATTACAGTTTTGAAAACGCTTCTAGACTTTCTTTCCTATACGGAAGTTCCGCTCCTTCTTTCGCTAATTCCTCAATCTTGGCCGGGAGCTGTTCTTTTTTCCAGAGTGCCACCGTGCAGGCCGGATAACCGCTACAGCCAAAGAAAATCCCTTTACGGGCACGTTTCTGCACCAACGGTTTGCCACAGGCCGGACAGATCAATCCGGTCGGCTCGGTCGCGATTAACGGTTGAGTGGTTTTACACTCCGGAAAACGAGTGCAGGCCAAGAACTTTCCATACCGGCCCATCTTAATAACCATTGGCGCGCCGCAGGCCGGACAGAGCTGATCGGTCGGCTGGCTGGTATCCACTTTTTCAATCTTGGACGTATTCTCTTCAACCTGCCGGGAAAACGGCTCCCAGAAGTTAGATAAGATTTGCCCGTACCGGGCTTCCCCGGTCGCCACCCGGTCCAGCTTCTCTTCCATATCGGCCGTAAAGTTCTGGTCGACAATTTCGGGAAAGTGCTGAACCAACAGATCGGTTACCAGATAGCCCGCTTCTTCCGGAGTAAACCGGCGCTGCTCGACTGTCACATACCGGCGCTGAATCAGCGTATCAATGGTTGGCGCATACGTGGATGGCCGACCGATTCCTAGCTCCTCCAAGGTTTTAATCAGACTTGCCTCGGTATAGCGCGGCGGCGGTTCGGTAAAGTGTTGCTCTGACTGTAACTCCTGTAATTGCACCGCTTCCCCCTCCTTCAATACCAGCAACAGCTGCTCTTCTTTATTATCACTCCCCCACACCTTGAGAAAACCGGGAAATACAATCCGCTGACCGCTCGCGCGAAACACCGCCTCCTTAGCCGCCACGGTTGCCGTAGTCTGCTCCAGCTCCGCCGGTTGCATCTGGGAAGCCACTGCCCGTCGCCAGATCAAGTCGTACACCTTCTTGGTAACCGCGTCGCCATCCAGCTCCCGCCGGGAAGGATCGGTCGGTCGGATCGCTTCGTGCGCCTCCTGGGCGTTCTTTGACTTATTGCGGTAATAGTTCGGCTTCGCAGGCAGATATGTTTGGCCATAATCGGCTTGAATTTTCTCCCGAATCGCTGCCACGGCCGTATCCGCCAAACTTACCGAGTCGGTACGCATATAGGTAATCAGACCGGCTTCATACAGTTTCTGGGCCACCTGCATCAGTCGCTTGGAAGAAATCTGTAACTTATTGACACCGTCCTGCTGCAAGGTTGAGGTGGTGTATGGCGCGTACGGATGCCGCTTTACCGGTTTTTTCTCCACTTTTTGTACCCGGTAATCCGCCCCGCCTAAACCGTCAATAATTTTTTGTACTTCCGCTTCGGTTTTTATGGTCTGCTGCTCAATTTTTTTCTTTTGATACTCAGTTAGGGTGGCAAGAAACCGTTCACCGCTTTGTTTGGCTAATAAGGCTTTCAGAGTCCAATACTCAACCGGCTTAAAATCCTGACGCTCTCGTTCCCGGTCGACAATCAGTCGGAGTGCTACCGACTGTACCCGTCCGGCCGACAGTCCTTTATATATCTTTTTCCACAGCACCGGTGAGAGCGTATAACCGACCAGTCGATCCAGAACCCGGCGGGCCTGCTGCGCGTCAACCAGCTGTTGATTAAGCGAACGCGGATGGGTAATGGCGGCAGTAATGGCCGGTTTCGTAATCTCGTCAAAGGTAATCCGGGCAACCCGTATCGACCGCTGATCCAGATCCAGCGCCTGACTGATATGCCAGGCAATCGCTTCCCCTTCCCGATCCAAATCGGTTGCCAGATAGACGCTTTCCTTGTCCTTGAGAGCGTTTTTTAGGGAAGTAATGGTTTTACGGGCTTTAGGCGGGATAACATAGGTAGGTTGAAACTCCTTCTCCACCTCCACTCCCAGCTTGGATGCCGGCAGGTCCCGTACATGCCCCATGCTGGCCATCACTTGATACTCCGGTCCCAGGTACTTCTCAATTGTTCCCGCTTTGGCAGGCGATTCGACAATCACTAGGTTTTTAGCCATCGATCTCCTTTATAGTATATATATCCGTCCAGCTCCAGTACCGACAAAACCGATTGTAATTCAGATATCAGCAAACCGCTTTGCCGTTGTAGCTGGTCTACGGTTTCCACACCGCGCAAGATCAAATCATACAAAGTGGCTGGCGATCCTGTCAAGGCAGGCCTTAATTCTTCCGCTATAACCCGGGTTAGACCCGAGTCATAATGGGAAA
>JAGWZN010000059.1 GCA_018968785.1 Patescibacteria group bacterium | reverse complement strand
ATTACAATTTAATTATATTCCTTCGGGGCGGGGCGCAACTCCCCACCGGTGGTACAGCCCACGAGCGTCTACACGCATGACCCGGTTCGATTCCGGGGCCGACGGTATAGTCCGGATGAAAGAAGGATCCTTGGACGAGGTTTTCTATCCCCGAAGTTATTTGGGGATTTTTATGTTTACCGGAATCATTACTCATATCGGAACAGTAGCGGAGCGGCGGGACACCGGCTTACGGTTTTCTGTTCCTTCCAACCTATTGGCCGGGTTAACGACCGGCGCCAGTATCGCGATAAACGGGGTCTGCCTGACGGTGACCGAAATCGATACCGCGGGCAGTAGATTGACGGTCGAGGTAATGCCGGAAACTCTGGCGCGCACCACTCTCGGCTCGCTCCGACCAGGCAGTCGGGTCAATCTTGAGCTTCCCTTGCCTATTTCGGGAAGACTGGACGGACACTTCGTACAGGGTCATATCGACGGTAGAGGCATCATCCGTACTATCGCCGTTTTGGGGAACAGTCATGTTTATGAAATTGAAATCCCGTCCGAGTTGCGAAAATACGTCGCGGAAAAAGGATCGATTGCCGTCAACGGTGTTTCCTTAACCGTTATGCGAAAGATGCCGGACGGTTTTTCGGTAGGCATTATCCCCCATACTTGGGAATGTACCACGCTCGCCGATCTGAAATCCGGAGACGAGGTCAACATTGAGACTGATATTCTCGCCAAATATGTCGAATCTATTAACAATACCTAACAGGAGGCAAAAATGCGTACCGCCACCCATTTTCAACCGTCTGTCAGTAAGGATCTGATCGGCAAAACCCGGATCGCTATTGTCCAGGCTCTGTATAACACTCAGTATACCGAGCTGCTGGAACGGAAATGCCGGGAGACGCTCCTCAACGCCGGCATGCCGGCCGAGCATATCGACACCTTTACGGTACCGGGCGCTTTGGAGATTCCGGTCACGGCGCAGGTAGCGGCCAAAACCGGCAAATACCAGGCGATTATCGCTCTGGGATTGGTAATGAAAGGAGAGACGTACCATTTCGAGCTGGTGGCCGATCAGTGCGCCGCCGGCTGCATGCAAGTGTCATTACATAATAATATCCCGGTCATTATGGAAGTATTAGCGGCGTATACTATACAACAGGCAAAGGATCGCTGCGGCGATAACGACAAAAATAAAGGTATTGAAGCGGCTCAGGCCGCGCTGCTCACCATTGAAACTTTGTCTCAACTGCATGGTTAAAGAAGTTGCTACTACCCTACTTCCCACCGAATTTGGAATATTCCAAACTACCGTTTTCCAAGAAGAAAACGGCCGCGAACACCTGGCGTTGACGCTGGGTAATCTGCGGGATAACCCGCCAGGTGACCGGCCGCTGCTCACCCGAGTTCATTCCCAGTGCCTCACCGGCGAAACGTTTTTGTCATTAAAATGTGACTGCCGCTGGCAGCTCCATGCCGCCTTAAAACAGATAAGCAAAATCGGCTCCGGTTGCTTAATTTACTTACAGGAGGAGGGTCGAGGTATCGGCTTGACCAATAAAATTAAGGCGTATAAGCTGCAGGAAAAAGGGTTGGATACGGTTGAGGCCAATCACGCGCTCGGGTTGAAAGCCGATTACCGCGATTACCGGGTGGCAGCCGCCATTTTGCGTCATTTTGGAGTGTCGCGAATCCGGTTACTAACCAATAATCCGGATAAGATCGCCCGCCTGGGCCGGTTGGGAATCAGCGTCACGGAACAGATTCCTCTGGAAACCGAGCCGAACCAGGTTAATCGTCAGTATCTGCAAACGAAAAAAGAGGCGCTTGGCCATCTATTCAGCTTATTTTAAGCAGTATTATGCGCGCGCAACCTATTCTCATCTCCGGCGGAAAGTCCGGGCGGTACCGGCGGCAATATCGCCTACGCTCTGAAACGGCTGGGCGGTCAGCCGATATTAGTGGGAGCGGTCGGCGACGATGGCGGATCTTACCTGGAACATCTGAAACAAAACGGCATTGATACCACCTCGATCATCGCGGTGCCGACCGCGCATACCGCTTCCGCCTTTATGATTACCGATCGGGATGATAACCAGATCTCGGCTTTTCATAACGGCGCCATTTCCCACATACCGCCACTCCCGGAAGGCCGTTTTTTCCTGGCGATTATCAGCCCATCCACCAGGGAGACCATGCGTGAGCATCTCCGTGTCTGCCGGGAACGGAAACTGTCCGCGGTTTTCGATCCCGGCCAAAGGGTAGCCACTTTTAGCCGATCGGAATTACGGGAAGCGATTGAACTGGCCGATTTCGTCATTGGCAACGATTATGAGATTAGCCAGCTGGCGAAGGGCAGCGGCTGGAGCGAAGCTAAAATGAGCGGCCGGCTAACCGCCCTGATTACCACGTTGGGTAATCGGGGGTCGCGGATAGTCGCCGGTCACGAAACGGTACAGGTACCGGCCTGTCCGGCAGTTAAAACGGTTGACCCGACCGGCGCCGGCGATTGTTTTCGAGCCGGATTTTTTGTAGGCTTAAGCAGAAACCTGGATTGGCTGAGCTGCGCCCGCATCGGCAGCCTAGCCGCCACCTACGCCGTCGAATCGGCCGGCACCCAGAACTATCGGTTCACTATTGACCAGTTTGCCGACCGGTATCGACGCGTGTACGGCCTTTCCCTTAATTGGTAGATATGGATTATAAAGTCGCGGATATCACCCTGGCGGACCTTGGGCGGAAAGAGATTGCTCTGGCCGAGAAAGAGATGCCCGGCTTGATAGCGCTGCGCCAACGGTACGCCAACCAAAAGCCGCTGGCCGGCGCCCGGATTACCGGCTCACTGCATCTGACCATCCAAACATCCGTGCTGATTCGGACGTTAATCGGGCTCGGCGCCGAGGTTCGCTGGAGCAGTTGCAACGTTTTCTCCACTCAGGATCAGGCGGCGGCGGCACTGGCGGCGGCTAATGTACCGGTATTCGCCTGGAAAGGAGAGAGTGAAGAAGAGTATTGGTGGTGCATCGAACAGACATTGCGGTTTGCTGACGGTTCCGGCCCGAATTTATTACTGGATGATGGCGGCGACCTGACCGCTTTGGTGCACGACCGGCATCCGGAACTGCTGGATAAGATTAAAGGCGTGTCCGAAGAGACGACCACCGGCGTGCGCCGGTTGTACCGGATGGCGGCCGAGCGGCGGCTGAAGGTTCCCGCTATCAATGTGAATGATTCGGTTACCAAATCTAAATTCGATAATATCTACGGCAGCCGGGAGAGCCTGGTGGACGGCATCAAGCAGGCAACCAATCTGATGATCGCCGGCAAAACCGCGGTGATTGCCGGCTACGGCGATGTCGGCAAAGGGTGCGCTCGCAGTCTATCCGGCTACGGCGCCCGGGTAGTTATTGTGGAGATCGATCCGATTAACGCTCTGCAAGCCGCGATGGAAGGTTACCCGGTGATAACCATGGAGGAAGCGGCGCCTATCGGCAACCTCTTCATCACCGCCACCGGTTGTCGGGATGTCATTACCGGCTCCCACATGCAAAAAATGCCGGATGGAGCGGTGTTGTGCAACATCGGCCATTTCGATCAGGAAATTGACGTGAAATGGCTGATCGCGCAACCGGAGATCCGGGAAGAGAATATTAAGCCGCAAGTCGATACCTTTACCTGGCCGGACGGTAAGTCGCTCCTACTCCTCTCCCGCGGACGGTTGGTCAATCTGGGGAATGGCAACGGCCATCCGAGTTTTGTAATGAGTGCCTCCTTTACCAATCAAGTGCTGGCCCAGATCGAGCTGTGGACGAACCGCGCGTACCGGCGCGGACAAGTATATACGCTACCAAAAAAGCTGGACGAGGAGGTCGCCCGGCTCCATTTGGATCAATTAGGGGCTCATCTCAGCCGATTGACACCGAAACAGGCCGACTACTTAGGAATTAACCCGGACGGCCCGTTTAAGGACGATCGGTACCGGTACTAAAACCGGTTCTAATCCCCAACCCGGCCGCGGGGGCTCCACGGCCCGGTCAGGTTAGTAAGGCTAGCTCTCGATAGTCTCGCTGGGGACGGAAAGCGCGCTGACTAACGCCAGAATCCCCACAACGATACCCAGGACGATATCGTTCCACATGGCGGCCGATCCGCTCGGGTAGCTGAGCGCGAACGGCGCGATGATCAGCCAGATACCGAGTAGCACGTTCACCCAGCTTGGCCAACTCATCCGGTAGTTCTCTCCGGCCGCTTGAGTAGCCGCCAAGACCAGAACCACAATACCGACGATAATATCGTTGGTAGTCGATCCTCCGTTGACCGAATAGTTAAAGATGAACGGCGCGGCAATCAGCCACAGGCCGGCAACGACATCCAAACCGCTGGCGGTCCGGACCTGCATACGTGCCTGCGGTAGGTGCATGGTAGTAGGCATAGATCCTCCTCTCTTTTATTGTTCGGTTACGAAGAATATCGACCGTTATCCTTCGCGTTGAACTAAGCATACCGGCCGGCCCCGAAAAGTCTGTAAGCTGGTATACTACAGCAAACGCCTAACTCCTATGATTATGCCGACGGCTGTACGCCGGAACGCTGGGGATCAGTGAGAATGAGTTCATTCCAATTTCGCCCGATTTTGGAATACACGGAAAATATTTTTATTCAGATATAACCACAATTTTTTCTTTGGAACTCCGCCCGAATTTAATACAAATCCGGCTTGGCGCCACATCAAAAAAATCAGCCAGCAACTTAATAACTGCCTGATTTGCCTTGCCACGCTCCGGTGTAGCGGTTGTGAACACCCGATAGGTGGCGTCATCAACCGGAATCACCCGGTTGACCGGCGCGTTCGGCTTGACATGAACGGTAAGCTGCATGCGCGGTTTTAGTGGCTACCCACCAATCATATGGCCGAGCAGAATCACCAGCCCGTTATCAAGCTGTTCCGCCCAGGCGTACCCGTAATCGCCGTACCATTTATGCAGAATAACGGTCCCGTCGGCCGGCGCCAGCACCGCTTCGCCGTACGGGCCGGAGCAGTCGATTCCCATATGAGGGGCGCCGCCGTACATGTACGAATTGGCGGTCGCTCCAAAACCCTGTGTGATAATAAAGTTGGCGAGCGGCCAACTGAGCGTGCCGCTATTCACATACGGCTGCGGATTAACCGGGGTGTTATTAACCCGGACCTCAAAATGCACATGCGGGCCGGTGGAGTTACCGGTGCTGCCTTCCCGACCGACAATCGTGCCACGGGTTACCCGCTGGCCGACGTTCTGCCCGCCGGAGAGACCGTTACTGACGCCACCGCGCGATCGGCTGGCAATCAGAGCGGACAGCTCGGCTTCAATCTGGGATTCCAGCCTATTTTCCTGAGCCCGGGCAGTGGCCGCTTTCTGCTCATAGGCGGTCTGGGCGGCCACGGCGTTATCGCGCAGATCGGACTGCTGTTGCTGTTCATCGGCGAGCGCCTGCTGTTGTTGGCTCTGCTGATCGTGTAAATCCTGTAGATGACGCTGCTGCTGG
>JAGWZN010000058.1 GCA_018968785.1 Patescibacteria group bacterium | reverse complement strand
GATCACTTCTTTATCCAGTGCTTCGCCGGTTGTCCCGTTCTGGATTAAAGAGATAATTTCGCCGGAGCCGGCGTTGGAAGTCGCGACGATAATGGTGTTGTTGTAATAAACGGTGCGGCCGGTATTTTCGGTGAGGCGGCCGTCATCCAGAAGTTGAAGAAAGAGGTTGAGTACGTCTGAATACGCCTTCTCGATTTCATCTAGTAGAATCAGCGAGAACGGATGTTCCCGAATAGGCTGCGTAAGCAGCCCTCCCTCGGTACGACTACTCGAGTCAGCAGCGGGCGCGCCAATCAACCGGTAGACGGAACGGTTGTCCTGATACTCCGACATATCCAGGCGCACCATCTTCCCCTGGCTGCCAAAGTACAGGTCGGCTATCGCCTTGGCAGTTTCGGTTTTGCCGACGCCGGTCGGTCCGACAAAGAGCAGGCTGCTAATCGGTCGCTTCTCCTCATGCAGCCCGGCCCGCGCCCGCCTAAGCGCTTCCGCTACCGCTCTCACGGCGTCATCCTGGCCGATGATCCGCTGGTGCAGTTTATCCTCAAGATGGAGTAGAAGCTCCGCTTCCTGCCGGTCGGCGTTTTGAACCGGTATCTGAGTCTGCTTCTCGATGGTTAGTTGAATATCCTGCCTACTCAACCACCGTTTACCGGCGGCTTTGGCAGCGGCAGCGGCCCGGTCCAGCACCCCGAGCGCGCTTTCCGGCAGCGCTTGATCCGGCAGATACCGCTTTGCCAGCTCGGCAGCCGCTTGAATCGCCGGATAGGTCAGATACACCGACTGCCGGTGCTCAATCTGGGGCGTTTCTTCTTCCAATACCTCCACCGTCTGCTCAACACTCAGCGCCTTAATCTCCACCACCTCCAGCAGCGAACGGAGATGATCATTCGACTCTACATACCGGTGATAATCCGCGTAGGTGGCTAGGCTGATCACCTGGATGTACCCTTGATCCAGCGCCCGGGTGAGCAGAGTGGCGGCATCCAGAGCGGTACCGGACGTGCCAACCAACGCCTGGAATTCCGGAATAGCCAGAATGACATTGCCCGCCTGTCCAACCTCTTCCAGTACCTGTTGCAGATTGTGCTCGGCGGTTCCGTGGCTGGAAAGCAGGGCGGCCAGGTCCATTGAAACCAGACGCTTATCTTTTAATATCTCCGGCACTTTCTCCTCGATCATACGTAAGGCGATCGCGCCCAAGATCGCGTTTTTGCCCACTCCCGGATCGCCAACCAGCAAAACACTGTTCTTTTGAGTTCGTCCCAGTATCTCCAGGGCCAGGTTAATTTCCTGATCGCGGACAGTGACGGTAGCGACCCGCCCATGGCTGGCCAGCTGGGTGATATCCAAGCTGTAATGGTCAAGAAACGGAGTCGGTAAGGCGGTCCAGGCCCGGTTCATGAACCCCTTAGGCCGGGCTCGTCCCCGTTCCAGCCAAAACGCCCACTGGCGAGCCTGCTCTTGCTCCTGAGCGAACCAACGGGACATGGCGTACACGGTTTTATACTCCAGGCCGGACTTTTTAAATACCGGGCCAAATGATTCCGGCCGCGCCGCGTACCCGAGCAGGATATCTTCTAAATCGAGATACGGAAACCGGTTGGTGATGGCCAGCTCAAGCCCTTCGTAAATCCGCTGCCTAACTTCGGCGCTGAGGGATGCCGCGCTGACATTCCCAGATCCTCCGGAGAGAGAGGCGGGCGCGATATCATCAAGCAGGTGGGAGAAATCGATCTCCAGGCGAGCCAAGGTCATCTGAATACGGGGTTGTTGGAGTAGGGCAAATAAGAAGATAGCGTCGGTAATGGTGGAGAGACGGCGGCGGGTCGTTTCCACGGCGGCGATCCGTATCAGCGTCTCTAACCGGGGATTAGCGAACTGGCGGAGATCGATCGGAGAAAGATCGTCACCATTCCCCAGCTCTTGCAGATCGCGCAAACTGGTTTGTCCACTTTGGAGATAAGCACAGCTGACCACGCTGAGTAGTCCGCTGATTCCAAACCAGGCGTGACCGATCCCTGCTCCCCAGAGGAAACTGGTTAGACCGGAGCTGTGGCTCAGGAGATAAGCGAGGCTGGCGACAGTGCTGAGTAGACTGACTACGCAGGCGATATACCGGATCCAGGCGCGTAATCGCTTATCCTTCAGTTCGGTCGGCTGAACAAATTCGGGAAGCGGATACACAAATATCCGGCCGCCTTTATCTTCCAGCCACATGCCGCGACCGCCACACTTCGGACAGCTAACCGCACCTTCTTTCTCTTTCAAAATTCCGCTTCCGGTACAATCAGGGCAAATAACGGTATGTAGGTCAGATATCATGGCAGCGCGCTAAAGGCGGGAACATATCCGAGCACCGATCCGAGTAAGCTGAGTAGGCAGATAAGCGGAAAAACCATCCAGAGGACAAAAGTGGCGATGTATACCAAAGCGACTAAGAGGAAGATAAAGCCGCCCAACCCGATTCTGGCCATACGGAGGAAAAAGCCGATAATTCTTCCTTGTATGGTATAGTCTTGAAAAAGCGGTTTGCCGAGGTTTCGAAACGTATCGCCCACCGCCAGCACATTTTCAAATTCTTGGATACTTCTTAAAAACGCGGAATAAAACCAACCGGGACTTTGGAGATACCAGTATCGAAAGATAGGTTGCATGGTAAGGTTATTTTACTCCATGCTTCTTGTAAAAACAAAAAAGAGGCCGGCCTGTCCGTCCTCTATGTATTTGGTGGGTGGTAGAGGGCTCGATTATAGTTCTTTATCAAGAACCAGCCTACGGCAGTGTGGGACTCTCGCCCTCTACTTTTCATTCAAATAAATAGGCACAACATTCAGTTGTACCTATTTATTTGGTGGGTGGTAGAGGGCTCGAACCTCTGACCTCCTCGGTGTAAACGAGGCGCTCTACCAACTGAGCTAACCGCCCATGATTACCGGCTTTGATAAGACAATAATAAATATTATGGTGCCGAACCCCAGAATCGAACTGGGTACGCAAGGCTCTTCAGGCCCTCGCTCTACCAATGAGCTAGTTCGGCAGATCTATCTTCTCTAGTCGCTCAGACAGAAAACCATAATGCTTTATGATTTTCTGTCTGGTGCCGGGAAGAGGACTCGAACCTCCACAATGTTGCCATTACTAGCACCTGAAGCTAGCGTGTCTACCAATTTCACCATCCCGGCAGGAACCGCTTTAGGATTTAGGATTTGACCAGAATAATCTGGAGAAGAGCCAAAACCACAAAGCTGATACCAAACACGATTGTCAAATAAAACAGAATCTTTTCCGCTCCCCGACGGCTGGTGTAGACAGCGCCGGTATCACCAAAAGCGTCTCCCAGACCGCTCCCCCGCTGTTGTAGAAGAATGACGGCCATCAGCAGAACAGAAATGATAACGTCAATAACTTGCAGTACAATCATATATTTTGGAGGCGTGGGCGAGAATCGAACCCGCGTATAAAGGTTTTGCAGACCTCTGCCTTACCACTTGGCTACCACGCCGCAGCCAGGGTCGCTACATGGATCAAATTGGAGCGGGTAACGGGAGTCGAACCCGTTTCTCCACCATGGCAAGGTGACATAATACCGGTATACGATACCCGCGTGTTGCCCTGCAACGCATTCCTACTTTACCCGATTTGGGGAAATCTGTAAATAAGAGCCGGTCGGCTGGTTGCTTGCCTCTCTTTTGAAAAACTGGTTAATTGGAAACAATCAGTAAATAGATCCTATGGGACAAAAAAGTCGAAACAAGAAGAACCGCCGGTCGCAAGCGACGGGTCAAAACAGGGCGCCGCAAAAGCCGCGCGAGATTATTCCCGCGTCCTTGGCGGGTGGCGGTGTGGCGAAGGCACCGACGGTATCGAATGCCGTGGCCGCTAACCAAAAGAATCTCAGTCCGTTGGATATCCAGACCGAGTATATCCGGAGCGATATCCTTAAGATCAGCCTCCTCCTTTTGCTGGTTGCCTTGCTCCTGGTCGTCTTGTATTTAACTAACGATAAGACAATCCTTCTTTCTCACGCGGGCGAACGGCTGACCTCTTTTCTGCGTCTCTAGGTCGATCAGACCGATTGATTTCGAGCCGGTTACCCAGCTTGACAGATTAGGCCGGATGAGATATACTGTAGCTATCGGAAAAAGGACGAAGAACTATATATCGTCCAAATAAAAATAAAAATAAAATATTCCGATAGAAGGAGGTTTTTATGAAAACCCCGACTCAAGTAAAGGTTGATGCCGTGCAGGAGCAGCCAGATGCTCCCGCTAAAGTGCATCCTTTACTGAAATCTTATACGTTTGTAAGCGACCGCCACGTCGATTACAATAACCTGAGCGCTTTTGAAGCGATCAGTATGGCCAGCGTTTTGGTGCTGGCGGTTGTCACTGGTGCCGTCTTTGCCGTTGTTTAATTGTTCTCCGGTCTTATGACCTAAAAAAGAGCCTCGCCCCAGGCTCTTTTTGATTTGCTAAAACAGGTTCTAAACATTAAACCGAAAATGCATGACATCGCCGTCCTGCACGGTGTACTCCTTACCCTCCAGGCGGAGTTTGCCCGCTTCTCTGGATCCCGCTTCGCCCGCGTAGGCAACGTAGTCAGCGTAGGCGATAACCTCGGCGCGGATAAATCCCTTCTCAAAATCCGTATGAATAACCCCGGCCGCTACCGGCGCTTTGGCGCCTTGGCGGATAGTCCAGGCGCGTACTTCCTTCGGTCCGGCCGTGAAATAGGTCTGTAATCCAAGTAGATGATAGGCACTTTTGACTAAGCGGACTAGTCCGGACTCGTCAAGTCCGTATGTCGTCAGAAACTCCTGCTGGTCGGTTTGGTCTAACGTCGCCAGTTCCGCTTCAATTTTGGCGCAGATCGGGATAATCCAGTCAGCCGAAGGAATAAGGGTGCCGAGATGGTAGGTGTTGAACAGCTCAACGGCGGTAGTGCTAATCTGATCTTCCGCTAGATTGGCAATTACCAGCATCGGTTTGGCGGTGAGTAACTGCAGTTCCTGTATAACTTGAAAATCTACTTCCTGTTGCGGCTTAACAGTAGAGGCGGGTTGTTCTTTTTCCAAACAGGCGTATATCCTATCAAGAAAATCCAGAGCAGCTACCGCTTGTTTATCACTTCCCCGAGCCGCTTTTCCGTATCGTTCTTTAGCGCGGCCGACCGTTTCCAGATCGGCTAAAATCAATTCCAAGAGTACGGTTTCCAGATCAGATTTCGGATCAATCTTTCCGCTGACATGGATGACATCCGGATTCTCAAAAAACCGCGCCACCAGGAGAATAGCGGCGGTCTCCCGGATATTGCTGAGGAACTTATTGCCAAGCCCCTCGCCGGTGGCGGCTCCCTTAATGATGCCGGCGATATCCACAAACTCAATCGCGGCGGGAATGATCTTTTCCGGATGTGTGATAGCTGCTAACTCGCCTAGGCGACTATCCGGAACCTCAACAATGCCTACGTTCGGATCGATGGTACAAAAGGGATAGTTGCTGGCCGCCGCCTGACCGTTTCGAACCAGAGCATTAA
>JAGWZN010000057.1 GCA_018968785.1 Patescibacteria group bacterium | reverse complement strand
TTTCTTTAAATTCTCCCCAAAGCTGCGAGCCGGGCAGAAGCAACTCAAAGTAGCAGCCAATACTTAAAATGTGACTACCATATTGAATGACCCCCTTCAAAAATTCCGGCAGCTCAGCTAGGGACTTTTCAGAGAGCCCATCCCCCATTACCACGTTAGCCCGTAAATAGAGATCATTCTTTTGAGCTGCTTCAAGCGCGTCAAAGATATGCTTCACCCCACCGGCTTTGCCATGTCTCCGCAAAGTTTCTTCATTCCACCCATCAATTCCGACAAACCCAATGGCAATACCGGCCTGTCTGAGTAGTGGCGCGGTATCCTTATTAATACTAACAGTATTCAGATAAGCATACTTTTTTAGTAGAGGAGCACCATATTGTTCCCGGGCTGCGTTATAATCGCCCAACCATTGAATAGCCTCTTCTTTATTTTGAGTTGGAACCCATAAATTACTCACATCAAATATCCAGTTAACCCCAAATTCATCCGCCAGATAGGTTTGATGGCGAAAGTGTTCCTCAAACGGAGTGAAGTGCGGTTCACATTCCATCCCCTGCAAGGCACAGAACCTACAACGACGACCACGACGATACGCCCAACTGCAAGACCGGACTGATTCGATAGTTGCCATACCTATACATGTTAATGGGCCGAGAGTGACCTGTCGCATTGCATTTAACCGGTCTGGAAAGCCTAAATAATCCTGGTAGCCAACCTGAGAATAATGATCGGTTTGGGGATTGATGTAGCCCTCAGCAAACTGCTGGCGACCGACTAAAATTGATTCAAGAATCACCTCAGCATCACCCACTGCCACTTGATCGATAAATGCTCTTTTTAGATACGCCTGGGGAACAATAGATACCAACTGACCACCGACAACCGTGCGGATACGGGAACCGTATTCTTCTTTCAAGTTACGCAGCAGTTCCAGGGATTCTTTGGCGTTATACATCAGCACGCTGCAACAGACCACCGGCTCTTTCCCTTGGGATAAAGCAAACTCAATCTGACGCTTGACCACCTCCTCTAGTTTTTCCTCTTTTTTACCGGTATAGGCCTCATCAATAGCTACTGCTCGGAAACCAAGTTTACGGCTAATCTCGGCCAAAGCTCCTACCGTCCCATTCACCATCAATAGGGTATCAAACCGTCGCTCTGCCCCAATTGGTTGGCGATGGATAAAGATCGGAAACAGTTGTTCCGCTCTCTCTTTATCTGACTCCGGTCTGGTTGGATCGTAAATTTGGGTTAATTTTTCTCCCATAACTATTCAGTTAGGCGATAATAATCATCCTTGCCATCCGGACGGACAATTGGCGGACTCTGGATTGAGAGAAAGGTAAGCGTCCCACCTTCAGCAACCGTAAATCCATGCGCGGTTCCGGCTGGAATAACCAACATCTGTCCCACCTCAATAGGAACCCAGCTATCTTCTATGTATGCCTGTGCCTCCAGCGGACTGGATTGCCCTTCTTCCTGGCCCAAAATATAGACCACCGCGTTTGACTGATGATGCTGATGCACTTCATGTGAAAGATCCGCCTCAACAAGTACGATTTCTACCTGAAGTTGATCCGGTCGTAATCCCCATGACCGCAAATACTCCGCTAACCTTAAGTCGGGGATACGCGCTTTTTTGAACCCGTGGTAACCCACTGGCTCCTCAAAAAGATCCTGAAACTCCGGGTTCGAGCGCAATTGCTCAACCACAGCCTGACAGATAGTTGCCAGCCGCTCGAGAGAAACTTCCGCGTAATTAGGCAGTTGTTCGGTCATAGAGCGCAAGTTTAGCAATAATTCTCTTAACTGTCAATACAGATAAGAATGCTACGAAACTTATACAACCTTTAAAAAGATTTATTTTGGTGTATAATACGATTATGACAATGAGTACTGACACAAATAGCATTCACAAACTTACCGATATCGGCCTTACCCTAAAAGAAGCTAAGGTATACGAGGCCTGCTTGGGTCACGGCGAAATTGGCATAATGGATTTAGCTCGCCTAACCCATCTTAGCCGCTCAACCACCTATTTTATTGCTGACGAGTTAGTGAAAAAAGGATTACTTCGATTTTTTCAGAAAGGCGCCCATAGGGTCTATTCCGCTGAAGATCCCCGCAAGCTGACTCTCCTGCTTGAGCGGGAGAAGGCTCAGGTTACCAAACAATCCACTGCCCTGCAGTCTTTACTGCCGACCCTCAATATGCGCTACAGCGGGGCAGTACATAAGCCGATTGTCTCCTTCTATGTCGGGCAGGAAGAGATGCAGCAGATATTTGAAGATGCCCTACTCTCTCGCGCTAAAGAACAGCTTTTTGTAGGTGAGATACCGGTGCTAATTGAATCCGTAGGGAGTGAGTATTTGAAATCGTGGAATAAACGGAAGGTAAAGGCCCGCATTACTACCCGGGGCATTTGGCCACGAGGACTGTAATGGGAAGAACCCTTCTTAAAACCAACCGAGCAGAACTTACGTGTCGCCCGTTACGCGCCGGCCGGGTTCCGCTCTCCTACTTACATTCTTTTATATGAGAACAAGGTCGCTTTTTTGTCATCTATTTTAGAGGCATACGGAGTGTTAATTGAGTCTACCGACCTGTCTCACAGTATGCGTGCTTGGTTTGATATTCTGTGGGAACAGAGCACGGCTCAGTAAATCGGCTTGCCAGTCACCCCGTCAACTGATAGTGTGAAACCTGAAAAGTTTCGTTTTTAACCGCGCTGCATGCGTCTTCCGATTATCGACAATCTGCTCGGCAATATCTCTCAGGACATCGGCATTGACCTGGGAACCGCCTATTCGCTCGTATACGTAAAGGGTCGAGGTATTATTATCAACGAGCCGAGCGTGGTGGCGATTAACAAGAAAAACAAGCAGATTTTGGCGATCGGCGACGAGGCTAAAAAGATGGTCGGTCGGACGCCGTCGCATATTATCGCTATCCGTCCTCTGGTAGATGGTGTCGTTTCCGACTTTGAGGTAACCGAGGCGATGCTGAAATACTTTATTGAAAAGGTTCATAAAGCCCGCCACTCCCTGGTACCGCGACCGCGGGTGGTAGTCGGCATCCCTTACGGCGTCACCGAAGTGGAACGCCGGGCGGTGGAAGAAGCGGCGCTGAACGCCGGCGCCCGCCAGGTTTTTCTCATTGAAGAGCCGATGGCGGCGGCGATCGGTGCCGATCTGCCGGTCCAGGACGCTACCGGGACTCTGGTGGTTGATATCGGCGGCGGCACCACCGAGGTGGCGGTAATCAGCTTGGGCGGAATCGTCACCTCTCGATCACTCCGAACGGCCGGTGACGAGCTGAATGAGGATATCATCAGCTTCGCCCGCGACCAGTTTAATCTGCTGCTAGGCGAGCGGACCGCCGAGGATATTAAGATTAGTATCGGTTCCGCCTATCCGCTGCCGGAGCGGTTGACCTTTCCCATGCGTGGCCGCGATCTGCTGACCGGCCTGCCGAAGGAGATCATTATTAGCGATGAGGAGATCCGCAAAGCGCTTTCCAAATCGGTTAATACCATCGTCGATGCCGTTAAGCTGACGGTTGAGGAGACGCCGCCGGAGCTGTTGGCCGATATTATGGACCGCGGCATTATTCTGGCCGGTGGTGGTGCTCTGTTGCGCGGTCTCGACAAGCTACTGCAAGAGGCCACGCATATTCCAGTGTATATCGCCGACGATCCCTTAAGTTGCGTTGCCCGCGGCACC
The DNA here is from genome assembly GCA_018968785.1 of Patescibacteria group bacterium. GTDB lineage: Bacteria > Patescibacteriota > UBA1384 > CAILIB01 > CAILIB01 > REEB54. The sequence goes on along the minus strand of JAGWZN010000057.1, from coordinate 1,902 downwards.
GGTCAGGTTCTGGAAAATCTCGACCATCTGCAGACCGTCCTCTTGCCGGCAGTGTTCCATTAGACTGTTGAGAGCTATGTTGAAACGTCTTGCCTATATCTGTTTCTGCCTTTTGCTGCTGTATCTCATCCCCGCCTCCTGGACCGGCCAGGTCCGCACACTGGCCGCCAATCTGCTCCGTCCGGTGGCAACCGTACTGATCGACCAGAACGTAAAGATCCGTAATTTTTTCTTGTCTATCGACCAGATTCCCAGCCTCCGTCAGGATAATACCAATCTGGAAGCTCAGGTGGTTAACCTTCAGCAGCAGTTACTGGATAAAGACCGGCTGACCCGGGAAAACCAGGCGTTGCGCCAGGAATTGGGCGTAACCGGCGTAACCGTTCCCGTGAAGAAGGTGCTCGGGCACGTGATTATTGAAGGGAGCGACCCGGAAGACCGGACCATTACCGTTGATGTGGGCAGTACCAGCGGAGTCAAGATCGGCCAACCGGCAGTGTATCAGGGCGCTTTAATCGGCCGGGTGGTAACCGTTCGGGAGAGCACGGCCGTTATCCGGACCGTTTATTCGCGCGATTCCCGCCTTCAGGCTTGGCTTTCCGATAGCCACGAAAAAGGGCTATTACAGGGCGACGGCAGCCAGGTACTGCTAACCGACGTCACCCAGGGCGCCACCATTGCCCCTCAGACGACCGTTGAAACCAGCGGCTTGGGTGGCGATCTGCCGAGCGGTATCCTGATCGGCCAAATCAGCTCTCTCCTCTCCCAGCCAAACGATCCCAGTCAGGAGTTTCTCATTACATTAGCTCAGGATCCGCTCGCTATCAGTACGCTTTTTATCCTACTCGTCAACAGCCAATGATTCCTCTCTTCGTCGCTATTCTCGGTTTTCTGGCCGGCTTCCTCTCGTTTACTCTTTTTAACGCCCTTACTTTTTTGGCGTTAGCGGCTGTCTACGCCTTATCGCTTTATCTTATCTTTTTCTCAATAACGCCCCGGCTGCCCACATTTTTCCTGATCGGCTTCACCATCAGCGTGGAAACGCTGAGCACCATTAAGCTGGGCCAGGCCGGTTTTCTGGCGGTTTTTATCTATCTGGTCTACTATATTTTCCAACAACGGCTGCGCTTTACTTCCCTGTTTGTCCGCTATATAGTGGCTTTGTTTCTGGCAATGGTCGGCTATGAGTTGTTCCTTTTCCCGTTCTCTTTCGCCGCCGAACGGTTACTCATCTTGCTGATCGCGTATCCGGTGTTCTGCCTGATCAGCTACTTCGCCTCCCACTTCCGTCAATCGAAAGATTATGAGCTCGCGTGATATCTTCGGCAATCCGACCGGTATCCAACAGATTGAAGAGGAACGCCGGTATAGCGATCCCGGTTTTGTGCTACCGTCCGCCGAAACCGATGAAACCGTGGAAGAAGAACAGCAGAAACCGCGCGGATTTGTCGGTTTAACCGTCTTTCTCATTCTGATTGTCACTATTTTAGCCAGTCGGTGTTTTATTCTGGAGGTTACCCAAGGAAGCGCTAACCGGGCGCTGGCGCAAGGGAACAGCTTGCGTATCCTAACCTTGCAGCCGAACCGGGGACTGATTGAGGATTACACCGGCACCGTTCTGGCGCAAAATACCCGCCAGCTGGCGCTGGCGATTAACCCGCAGACCCTGCCAGCCAAGAAAGCGGACCGGGAGAAGGTGTACAACCTGCTGAAAGCCAAAGCCGGTATTGATGACAAAACCATCCGGTTAATCGAAGACAACCGGCTGAAAAGTCCGGACATCTTTCCGATTAAGACCAACTTAAGTCAAGATGAAAGCCTATTGTATAAGGAGTGGTTCACCACGATTCCGGGCGTGGTTTTTCAGGAAGTACCGATCCGCCGGTATGCCGATTACCCGTC
>JAGWZN010000056.1 GCA_018968785.1 Patescibacteria group bacterium | reverse complement strand
ATCGGGAGGACATGGAGGTGTTTTGGGGCGAGCATCCGGTTCATGAGTCGATGTCGCGCGGCCAATCTCGTTCGCTCCTGGTGGCGTTTAAGATAGCCGAGCTTCAGTATTTGAAAGAGAAGAATGAGACAAAGCCGGTTTTGCTCTTGGATGATATCTTTTCCGAGTTGGACAGCGAGCGCCGCCGCCGGTTGGTGAAGGTGTTCGGGGAGTATCAGGTGATTATGACCACTACCGAATTGGGGACTGTGGAGAAGTTGCTGGGAGATAGGGCCTCGGTGATCGAGTTGTAAAAGAGTGGGTTGACAAATTCTCCTTACTAAATTACAGTATCCTTACTATGAAGAACACAGTAAGGATATCCAGCAAACGACAGATTACTATCCCGGCTCGGGTTTTTCTGGAGTTGCGGTTAGAAGAGGGTGATCAACTAACGGTAAAAAGAAAAAATAATAGTTTGGTTTTGGAAAAAGCGGAGGCGGTGCTAGATCGACTAGAAAATTCAGTCGAATTGCCAAAAAAGTATAAAGGTCTTAGTCTGAATCAGGTCATTCGGCGGGCTCGAGAAGAGTACTTCACGGATAACCCATGAAAACTGTCTTCGCTGATACCAATTTCTTTCTTAGTTTTTTGGTGCGGAATGAAGCTGTGCAGAAGAAAAAAGCCAGAGAGCTGTTTGAAGGCGCTTTACGTGGTGAAGTCTCTTTAATAACCTCTTCATTAGTATTATTTGAGATTGATTGGGTACTGTACTCTACTTATAGAGCTGATAAAGGTAAGCGTTTAAATAAATTGCAGGAAATCCTCAACTTTCCTTTCTTAAAGTTAGACGATCTGCAGATATGCGCAGAGGCAATCACCTTAGCTAGACGCACGGCACTGGAACTTCAGGATTGTTATAATCTGGCTTACGCAAAAATTCATGGCTGTGAAGAATTGGCAACTTTTGATAAAAAGCTGCTCAGCTATCTAAAACGCGAGCCTCTAGCGCCTTAGTGGTTCTATTTTTCCCCAACCGAACCAAAAGATCTTCTGGTCTATCGTCTCCGCTTGCCGATGCTCTTTGCCCGGTCATAATTGGCGGCGCGCCTAAACTTCGATAATCACCGGAATCACCATCGGCTGGCGCTCGGTTTTCTCGTACAGAAGCTTGCTTACCATGTCGCGCAGTTCATTGCGGACGCCGTTCACGTCCACGTTCTTCCGGCCGTCTGCCGCTTTCTGCAGATACCGCTTAATCTCGTTGCGTACATCGTTAATAAACTGCTCATTTTACCGCATATAAATAAACCCGCGGGAGATAATATCCGGAGAGTTCAAGAAGTGGTGGTTCTTACCGTCGTAGACGCTGACAATCATAAAGACACCTTCTTTAGCCATCGCCTGGCGGTCACGCAACACGATATTACCGACATCGCCGACGCCCAGTCCGTCCACCATCACGTATCCGGCCGGAACGTGGTTGTCGGTCGGCATTACCTTGCCGGTGTTATCCATCTCCAGAATTAATCCGTTGTCGCCGATAATAATATTCTCCGGTGCCACGCCGACCTCTTCCGCCAGCTTTCCGTGTAGGATCAGCCGGCTGCGCTCACCGTGGAGCGGTATAAAGTATTTCGGCTTCATTAACGCCAGCATCAGCTTCAAATCGTCCTGATAAGCGTGACCGGAGGAGTGAACGTCCAGAATTTTATTGTAAATAACGGAGGCGCCGGCTTTGTACAACATGTCCATAACGCCGCTCACCGATCGTTCGTTGCCAGGAATCGGCGAGGCGGAAATAATCACCGTGTCGCCTTTGTGGATCTTAATAATCCGGTGCTCGCCATTCGCCATCCGGCTGAGCGCCGCCCGGTCTTCGCCCTGAGAGCCGGTGGAAATTACCAGAACCTTCTCATCCGGAAAACGGTTTACTTCACGTTCGCTAATCATGGTGTTGGGCGGCACCACCATTGCTTTCAGATTGATCGCCATCTCCACGTTTTGCTGCATGCTGCGGCCGAGAATTAACACCTTCCGGTTGTTGCGGTAGGCGACATTCAACGTTTGTTGGATACGGGCCAGCATCGTGGAGAACATGGCGATAATAACCCGCCCCTTCGCCTCTTCCACCGCTTGGGACAGCGACGCTTCCACCACCTTTTCCGAGATTGTGTGGCCGGGTTTATCGGCGTTGGTGGAGTCGGAGAGCAACAGATCGACACCGCGGGAGCCGACCGCGGCCAGCGTACGGAAATCAACCTGTTGGCCATCAGCCGGATTATAATCGAACTTCCAGTCGGTACAGTAAACCAGGCGGCCGTTGGGAGTTTCAATCTCCAAACCGACCGCGCCCGGCACGTTATGAGTGAGTCGGAAGGTGCTGACCCGGAAAGAACCGAGCTGCAGCACGTCTTTTTCCGGTTCAATGGTGATCAGTTTATTGCGGCCGAGCAGATTAAACTCTTCCAGCCGCTGTTTCACCATCCCGATCGTAATCGAGGTGCCATAAATCGGCGGAAATCCGAGTCGCTGGATCAGATACGGTATCGCGCCGATATGATCCAAGTGTCCGTGCGTAATAACTACGCCGCGGATCCGGTCTTTTTTATCATCCAAATAAGAAACGTCGGGAATAATGTAGTCCACACCCAGCATGTCGGAATCCGGAAAGAGGAAACCCATATCGACAATAATAATGTCGCGCCCGTACTCGATCAGCGTCATGTTTTTGCCGATCTCTTCCAAACCTCCGAGCGGAATAATCTTCACCTGTTCTGTGGAGGTGGTACGAGGAGCGACAGGTTGGCTCAAAGTGGTCTGAGATCCGTTCGGCTGAATAAAGCTACCGGCGCCATCTTGCGGATACTGCCGCCGGTCTGGCCGTCGCCGGGGCGTCTGAAACCGTCCGATCCGTCCGGGTTGTACCGGAGAAGGAGCAACCGATGGGGACGAAAAACGGCCGCCGGCCACCGGCCGGGGAGTGTACCGCGGCCGAATAGTCGGCTCACCGTTTGCCCGGGGAATATCCGGACGGGGATGGATAATCCTGGGCCGGGACGCTTGGTAAAAGACGGTTTTCCGTTCGCCGGGATCGGCTGTGTTGTTGCTTGATCCGTTGGTGGTCGTAGGAGCGACCGCATTGGAAGTAACCGGGGTGCCAAGCGAGGTGTCACTGGCGATATTGGGAAGAACCGGCGGGATCGGCATTTTACGTGGCCGCCCGCGCCGGCTTTCGGCTTTTTTAGGCAATTTTGCCTGGTTTTCTTCTGAGAAAACCTCTTTGTTGGTAATGATATTCATCTTTCTTCTTGTGCGAGTTTTTTAAGTACTCGGGGGATATTATAAAAATCTTCTTGTAAAGTTTGGCGCATTGAACCGTTATAAAGCGCTACCGCCGGGTGATAGAGGGCCAAATAGATCTGCCCTCTATACCGCTTTGGTTGGCCATGGACCTCGGAAATTTTTAGGTTAGGAATAAAGTGTCCGAGGGCGTGGCGGCCGAGCGTAACGATTAGTTTTGGTTGAATAAGTGCCAGTTGTTTATCTAAATAAGTGGTAGCGCAAATGTCCTTCTCATCCGGTAGGGGATCGCGGTTAGCCGGCGGTCGGCATTTGACGACATTAGTAATAAAGACGTCTTGCCGGGATAACTGAATGGACCCTAGTAGGGTATCAAGCAGGCGGCCGGAGGCACCGCAGAAGGGAATACCTTGTTCATCTTCGGATTTCCCCGGTCCCTCTCCGATAAAGACGACATCAGCGTGTACATTACCACTGCCGGGAACGGCGTTGGTACGGCTTTCGCATAAACGGCAGAGAGTGCACTGGCGGATTTGGCCGGCAATCTCCTGGAGTTCGGCGGCTACGGCGTCCATTTAAGAGGAAAAGATAGGGAGAACATGCAAAGTATAGCTGTAGTTTAGCTTATTTTTCGATAAATGTCAACCTGACGCGGTTGATCTGGGGAAGCTCTTCCTTTTCGGCGAACTGGTTAAGTGCCGCTACCAGCTTTCCCTCAATCATCTTAAACTCCAATACGTCCTTCTGATCAAGCTCCAGATGCAGAGTACCGTTCTTTCGAACCGATACCGCCCGAAACAGTTTCGGATACAGCTCCTCGGCCTTGGCACAGATCCGGCCGGCCTGCACCATATCGGTCAGTCCGTGCTGATTGATCCGCCGCTTCAGGACTGTTTCGGTTTTTTGCCAGGTCATGGAGGTGGTTATGGGCGGTTAATGGGTTGGCGCGACGGGCATCAGGGCTTGACTATCGAGCTGCTGTCCGGGCGCCAACGGCTTATTAAAGATACCTCGCAAGATCTCCTCGGCCACCGGCTCCGAGCTTTCTGTCGCTTCAGTCACGTTTCCATCACCCTCGATAAGAATCGCGTAAGCGTATTGGGGATGATCGGCCGGCGCGTACCCGATGTACCAGGAGTGGGTCAAGCCATCGGTACCAAATTCAGCGGTGCCGGTCTTGCCGGCGGTTTTGACGCCGAATTTGCCGAGCAGCTGCGCGGTGCCGCCCGGTTCGGTTGACAGTTCCATACCCTGCTGGATGGTGCGGATATTGGCCGGACTGATCCAGTTGGCATTCAGTATCTTATGTGGCAGCGGCGTCTCTTTGCCGGTCGCGGAATCGACTAGCGACCAGCCAAGTTGCGGCTGATACAGGGTTCCACCATTCGCGATTGCCGCTACCGCGGTTGCCATCTGCAGAGGTGTCACCAACAGATATCCTTGGCCGATCGACTGGTGGTAAGTGTCGCCGATGTACCAAGGCTCGCCCACAGTCTGCTGTTTCCAGGTGGGACCCGGATTCAGGCCGGCTGTCTCGCCCGGCAGGTCGATACCGGTCTTCTTGCCCAGGCCGAACTGATCCAATACCTGGTTCAGCCGGTCAATACCGAGCCCCTGGATATGCTGGCTGGCCTGGCCGCCGCCGACTTTATAAAAGAACTCATCATTCGACTGGGCAATCGCCTGCTCGATATTACTCATGCCGTGCTGCTTCCAGTCCGGAAAAACCGCGTCACCGATCCGGATGGGGACGGAGGTGTCCCAGGTGGTATTGGCGGAGATAACGCCATCCTGCAAAGCGCCGGCACCTACAAGCGGCTTGACGGTCGATCCGGACGGATACTCGCCCTGGATCGCCCGGTTGAGGAGCGGATCGGCGGGGTTATTCAGCAGATCCTGGTACTGTTTTTGCGTAATGCCTTGCGCGAACATATTGCCGTCGTAATCGGGTAGGGAGACCATGGCGATGACGGCGCCGTTATTCGGGTTGAGGATAACGGCCGAGGCACCCAGCGTCTTGGTTTTATCGCCGAATACCTTAGCCCGTAAGTTGACGGCATTCTGCAGAGAGTCAGCCACCAGCTTTTGAATCTTAGCGTCCAGACTGAGCTTTAACGTCTGACCGTCCTTAGGCTGGTTTTCCACGACTACCGGTCGGCTACTGGCGATCTCGCCGTAGGCATCCACCTCGACCTGCTCCTTGCCCGGCGTGCCGGCCAGAGTATGTTGATACGTCTCTTCCAGACCGGATTTGCCAATCCGCTGATCAGCGGTGTAGCCGCTTTTAATATCGTCTTCATTAACCGGACCGACGTAACCGAGCAGTTGCCCGATAGACGGGTAATCGGCATACCGGCGGATCGGTAC
>JAGWZN010000055.1 GCA_018968785.1 Patescibacteria group bacterium | reverse complement strand
TTTCCCGGCCGTACGTCAATATGCGTTTAGCTCCTCCCAAAGAAAGAAAAATCCGCCTGGCGTGGCTGCTGGCGGCCTTATTTTTCTTTGCGCTGACAGAGTTCTTGCACGCGCATTAAACATGAGGATAAACGGCAAACGGTCGCCGTACTCCTTAGCTTTGCGTATCTTTTATGCTGAGGGAGAACCGCCCCTTTTCCGGGTCGATAGCAATCACCTTCACCTTCACGGTATCGCCGACCTTAACCCGGTCAGTCACCTTCTCAATCCGTTCCCGGGCAATCTGGGAGATGTGCACCATGCCTTCCTTATTCGGCAAAAATTGGACGACGGCACCGATCTCTTTTTTCGGATCCATCCGGTCACGAATAATCTGAATAACCGGCCCCTCAAATATCTCGCCAATCTCAATAACCCGACCGATCGAGGCAATCTGGTCGATGGCCTTCTGGGCGGCGTCCGGATCAGAAGAAGAGATTAAAACGGTTCCATCTTCCTCAATGTCGATACTGGTTACCTCTTTGCCGCCGCATTCGGAGATAATCCTGTTAATATTTTTGCCACCCGGTCCGATCAACTCACCGATCTTAGACGGATCAATCTTAACCGCTTGAATACGCGGCGCGTACTTTGACATTTCCGGGCGTGGTTCAGGCAAAACCGCCAGCATCTTCTCAAGAATGAATAGGCGACCATCCCTTGCTTGCGTAAGCGTCTGTTCAATAATTGGCCAGGTTAATCCGGCAATTTTGGTATCCATTTGAATAGCTGTGATTCCGGTATCGGTGCCGGCAATCTTAAAGTCCATCTCGCCGGCAAAGTCTTCCAGTCCTTGTAAATCGGTCAGAACCTTAAACTGGGAGTTATCATCATTGCTAACCAGTCCCATAGCGATCCCGGAAACCGGCTTTTGAATCGGCACACCAGCGTCCATTAAAGCCAGGGTCGAGCCGCAGGTGGAAGCCATAGAAGAAGAGCCGTTCGAAGACAGAATCTCGGAAACCAGCCGAATCGTATAGGGAAACTCTTCTTGGGAAGGGATAACCGGCATCAGCGCCCGCTCAGCTAAAGCACCATGGCCAATCTCGCGGCGGGAAGCACCCCGAATCGGAGAAGCTTCGCCGGTTGAGAACGGCGGAAAGTTATAATGGTGCATATACCGCTTGGTGCCTTCCATATCCATCGTTTCAATAGTCTGCTCGTCTCCCGGACTACCAAGAGTGGCAATGGTCAGCGCCTGAGTCTGGCCGCGGGTAAACAGTCCGGAACCGTGGGTGCGCGGCAACAGGCCAACCTCAACGGAAATCGGCCGCACTTCGGTAATACCGCGTCCATCCGGCCGGTCGTCCCGCTCCAATATGGCGATCCGAACCTCTTTTTCCACTAATTTATTGAACTCGGTCTTGATATCGGTCTGTTTGTAGCTGCCTTCCAGATGGGCGCAGGTTTTGACCAGCCAGTCGTCTAACATTACCCGACGGGCTTCCCGATCCTTTTTCTGCATAGCTTCCTGGATAGCCTCCAGAGCGTAACCTTTCACTGCTTCGCCGGTAGTGGGCCCTTCTTTAATAACCTCGATCTCCGGTGTCGTGTACTGTGTGGCAAAGGTGTGCTGAACCGCCACCGCATCTTGCATAGCGGTATGGGCCAGTTTAAGCGCTTTCAGCATGGTCGCTTCCGGTACCTGATTGGCGCCGGCTTCGATCATCATAACCCGCTCTTTGGTGCCGGCTACGACCAGGTCAAGATCCGACTCGGCCATCCGGGATTTGGGCGGATTCACCGCGAGTTCGCCATTGAACATACCGATCCGACAGGCGCCAACCGGACCTTTATACGGCGCGGTGCCGGCTTTCATTAAGGCGCAGGAAGCGGCAATAATCGCCAAGATATCCGGATCATTCTCTTTATCCACCGAGAGAACGGTGATAATAACCTGGACATCTTTGCGGAAGTTTTTATCAAAAAGAGGACGAAGCGGACGATCAACCAGTCGGGAGGTCAGTACCGCTTCCTCGGAAGGACGGCCTTCCCGCTTAATAAAACGGGAGCCGGAGATCTTTCCGGCCGCGTAGAGGCGTTCCTCATAATCCACCATGAGTGGGAAGTAATCGATCCCTTCCCGTTCGGTTTTTGATACCACGACCGTGGCCAGTACTACTGTTTCTCCGGCCTGGACGGTTACGGCGGCATCAGCCTGTTCGGCGAACCGCCCGTACTCAATTGTCAAAGGGGTCTCTCCCAGGGTTACAACATGCTTTTCAACAGCCATTCTATTTGCGGAGCCCGAGCTCTTTAATAAGTTCTTGATAAATATCAGGTTTAGACGAAGAGAGATAGTTGAGCAGACGGCGACGACGGCCGACCATCTTTAAGAGGCCGGATCGGGAGTCGAAATCTTTTTTATGCTGCTTTAAGTGATCGGTCAGCTCGTTGATCCGATCGCTTAACAGCGCGACTTGCACTACGGTGGAACCGGTATCGCCGGTGTGGGTTTGGTATTTCTGAACAATGGTTTGCGTCGCCATCGAGAATAAAAATTAAACTAGTACTTCTTCAAAAGCTTCTGTTTGACTATATCGGAAGTTGGCTGAATAATCAAGCCGCCGGGCCAATTGATTTGTCTCCCTGCTTTTTCGGCGCGGGCGAGACGTCGGGGAGAATCAGCGGTTCGTCATTTGGCTGCTCGGTTTTTGTTTCTGTATCGGGGTTGGAGGCCTCGGACTTGGCAACTTCAGGCGGTGTAATCTTGGCCTCGGTTACTTCAGGCTCCGGCTCGGCGCTATCAGTATCATCAATATCGTCAGCCTCATTATCCTCTTCATCTTCTTCAAAATCTTCTTCGTACTCTTCATCTTCCATATCTTCGTCTTCCGTTTGCGGGGCCAATTCCGGCTCCGAAGGCAGAGGGGAAGCGGGTTTCTCCCCGTTCAGGTGGGCCTGTAACCGGTGAATGATCTCCATCTCTTTTTGAGCTAGGGTGGCGTTTGCCATTTGGAAAGCGGCTGCCTGGGGATGACCGCCGCCGCCAAATAGGGCGGCCAGTGCGGACACGTCAACCGTCGGGTTGGTGGAGCGGAAAGAGCCGTGAATACCGCCGTCCCGTTCAGTCATTAACAGAACGAAATCCATCCCGGAAGCGGTTTTAAGCAGCTCATCAATAACGCCAGATGCTTCTTCCGGTTTGGCCTGCGCAGCTACAAAATCGGCTTTATTCAGAATAGACCAGGCGAATTTATGGGGCTGATCTTCTTTAATATAAGAGAGTGCCCGTCCCCAGAGCCGCAAGGTGGAAAGCGTGCGGGTTTTAAACAGATTCTTAATAATCTCCTGCTGGCGCCCGCCGGCCGCGACTAACTGGGCGGCTACGGTCAGGGACTTTGGCGTGGTGTTGTTATTCTGGAAGCTGCCGGTATCGGTAGTAATGCCGGTCAGCAGACAGGTGGCGATATCGGGATCCAGCATGTCCGGCGTTTCCTTACCGATCGTTTCCAGAAGAGAAACCAGTATCTCAGCGGTGGAAGAGGCGGTGAGGTCGACGATATTAACCTTGCCGAAATTGGTATTACCGGGATGGTGGTCGATATTGACTACCGGTACTTCGTAAAAGAGGGAAGAGTTCTCCTCGTAGATATCGCCCAGCCGTTCCGGGTCGGCGCAGTCGATCGCGATTATTAAATCAACATTAAAACTGCCTTCTTCAATATGCAGGTTGGTCTCCGTCAACAACCCGTCTTTGGGGGTAATAACAATCATCAACTTGTTTTCGGCCGCCCGCTTCAAGCTGACATTAGCTACCCTGGCCTGGCTTTCATCAACCACAATCAGCAAATCTTTCTGCAGCGATGCGTCAGTGGTGATAGTGGCGAAATGGGGAAGAAAGTTAAAACTCTGACTGAGTTGACCGCTGACAGCCAGGGTTACTTCTTTACCCAGCTTTTCCAATCCGATCTTCATAGCCAGTGCCGAGCCGAGAGCGTCTCCGTCCGGATTGGCGTGAGGAAGAATGAGAACGGTTTTGGCGTTCTTGACCAGTTCGCTCCACTGTTGCTTGGGCGTCATTTCTCCCGGCATAAAAAGAGAGGACAGTTAATAGCTACTTGGTCCCCTCCAATTGAGGCAACTATAGCCGATTTTATCATAAGGGTCAAATCCGGTTTTATCTGTTGGGACATCGGTCCGGTCCGCAGTACGGGCCGTTCAGAATAAACCGGTACCGCTTTGTTTCGGGTACTTGAACCGAGTGCAGGGCGGGGATGTTATCTTGCGATTGAAGAGCGTTGGCATTAAGGCTGCTGGAGGGAGAAGTGTTACGCTCCAATCCGACCTCTAGCGAGTAGTTGGTCTGTTGAAGGTTGGCGATATTACTGGTCGAACCGGCCGGGTCATACAGAGAGTACGTGTAACCGTTTAGCATGTTGGCGCAGGTGGAAGCGGAGGCGGCCGGTTGCGGATCGGTAGGAATAGCGTGCCCGGAGAAGTTGGTAGTATCCAGGCCGGTTATTTTATCTGCGCAGTTGGTGTGGGTGCTGCCGCCGAAACCGGGGTAGATGCCGGTGTGAACCTGGGCATACTGATCAATCGCCTTTCCGATTGAGAGGACGTCGGTGATTCGCTGCCCGTCCCGCGAGGTGCGTCGGGCGTTAGCGGCCGCATAGCTGACAATGGTCAAGAGAGTGACGATAATCAGAATAGCTACCAGGAGCTCAATAATGGTGTAGGCCGGTCGATGGCGCCGCATGGGCTATTTGATGATCATATAAACGTTGTCGGCCGCGATAATCTGCAGGGTTGTGGTACTAGTGGAATCGGACGGATTACAGGTGGTATTACCACAAAGAAGCGGCGCGTTTGGCGGAAGTGACATCCCAGTTTGATAGGTGTCTTTATCACCACTACTATAATTGCCTTCTAAGGCGGTATATATGGCGTAGCCGCCTATCATATGCCGGTAAAAGAAGGTCTGGGTACAGTCGTTAGAGGGCGTTGACGAGGTGTTGCAGGCATGGGTGAGGTCAATATGGGCGTAATTTGATAATCCCGGAGTGTTGCTGGTTGTACCGTCGCGTCCGCGGTAGTTCGCTTCGGTGGGAAAGGGATTTAAATAGGCTCCTAAGCCGGGGATCCAGGTCGGACTAGGGTTAAATTGGGTGGGGTCATAGTTGCTGATCCCTGATTTAGTAGCGCAGGCCTGAGTAGGATAATAGTAATACAGATAATTATGCCCGGAATCACCGCTGTAGTACTGCTCACAAAGTGCCACGTCATCCTTCGCATTGTTATTACCGTAATATTCACTGATTTTCCCCGGAAACTGCTTATTAACCGCGTAATAACTTTCCACCGCGTTGGCGATACTGTTCACCGAGGTCTTACGGGCGTTATCCCGAGCCTGGCGCTGCGCGTTTAACAGATTAACGGTAATCAGAGTGGTAAGAATACCAATAATCACTACCACAACCAGTAGTTCAATAATCGTGAACCCCCGATGACGGATACGGGTACGCGCCTTCATAGAAATGCCCCTTGCGTTATATTTTTATGAACTCATTGCAAAACTCTTTTACCTTCGAACAGATTAGATTCCGAGCGAAACCGGTGAAGGATGAGGAAGCGTATCGGATATACGGTGACGAGTCCTGAATCGGTTGCAGCCGGAATCTAATCTGTGCAGAAAGGAACAGGTGTTTTGCAATGAGTTC
>JAGWZN010000054.1 GCA_018968785.1 Patescibacteria group bacterium | reverse complement strand
ATCAGATTGTCATTTCCAATACCGCCACCCCCGATCTGCACGGCTTTTTGGAACTGGTTAGGCTAACCAGGTACTTTTCACCGGATAAGGTGTTAGGCGCCGACGCCCACCAACCCCACCAACGACGGTATAAAATCGATATCCTGCGCGAGTACATTCAAGATAAAGAGTTTGAGCGGGTCATTATTATCGGCGATTCAAAGGGCGATATCGAGCTGGGCGCGCTGCCCAACACCACAACCTATCTCTACCGTCATCCATATCTGGATATGCCTGATTATCAGGCGGACTTTTCCATCCGCAGTCTGAAAGAGTTAGAGCCGGAGATTTAGGCTAACTGTTTCAAGGCGCTTATGCCGGCGTACACCGCTTGATCGCCCAACTCTTCCTCAATCCGTAACAGTTGATTATATTTACAAATCCGTTCGCTGCGGCAGAGCGACCCGGTTTTAATTTGTCCGGTGCCAAGGCCGACCACAAAGTCGGCAATGGTCGTATCTTCAGTTTCGCCGGAACGGTGGGAAACGATGGAGTTATAACCGTTCTGTAAGCCCAAGTTAATAGAATCAACCGTTTCGCTGACCGTACCGATCTGATTCAACTTAATCAAAATGGCGTTCCCGGCCTTCTTTTCGATGCCGGTCTGAATCCGTTTGACATTGGTAACAAACAGGTCATCGCCCACCAGCTGCAACCGGTCATCCAGTTGGGCGGTCAACCGGGTATATCCATCCCAGTCATCTTCAAAGAGACCATCTTCCAGAGAGATAATCGGATACTGCTTGGCCCAGTCGGCGTACATGTCTACCAGTTCTTCGCTTGTCAACTTTTTTCCTTCCGACGCCAGATTGTATATGCCGTCTTCGTAAAATTCGCTGGCCGCCGCGTCAATAGCCAGCCAGATATCCTTACCGGCCGTGTAGCCGGCCGCTAAAATCGCTTCCAGAATTATCTCCATGGCCGCGGCATTGGAGGGAAGCGAAGGAGCAAACCCGCCTTCATCACCTACCGACGTGTTCAGTCCGCGCTTACCTAGAATCTTCTTTAAGGCGTGAAATGTTTCCGCTCCCATCCGGAGCGCTTCTTTAAGACTGGGCGCGCCGGCCGGCATAATCATAAACTCCTGCAGGTCGGTTGAACGCTCGGCATGCTTGCCGCCATTTAAAATGTTCATCATTGGTACCGGCAAGCGCATCGGCAGATTGGTACTGGCGATATCGGCAAAGTACCGGTAGAGCGGCTGCTTGCGGCTGGCCGCTTCCGCCCGCGCGAACGCCAAGGAGACGCCCAGAATCGCGTTAGCCCCCAGATTCCCCTTATTATCCGTTCCATCCAGGGTAATCATCCGCTCGTCCAAGGAGCGTTGATCGACCGCCCGGCCCGCCAGCGCGTCGCGTAGGGTGGTATTCACGTTGCCAACCGCTTTTTCTACCCCTTTTCCGCCATACCGGCTCTCACCGTCCCGCAATTCAACCGCTTCATGACTGCCGGTCGATGCGCCGGATGGAACGGCCGCCCGGCCAAGTGACCCGTCCGCTAACGCCAGATCCACTTCAACGGTCGGATTACCGCGCGAGTCCAGAATTTCCCGGGCGGTTATAGATTGGATCGTAGACATATCAACCTTTCTTTAGAATTAGTTCGATACCTGTTATGCTATTCAAATCGCCGCCAAAAGAAAAGCCGCCCGGCCCTTTTCACAATCTTTCGCGCCTCTTCAATACCCTCCGGCAGATCGGCAATCGAGGAAAGGGAGACACCGGTGAAGCGCCGGCCGTTACCAGCGATGAGAATCGGCAGGCCGCTTTCATCCGATCCTAACTTTAGGGTGGTCGGACTGTACACCACTCCGCAGCGGTGACGCTTCCCGGTCAGCTCTTCAATAATATGGCGCTTTTGACTGGCCTGCAACTCGGTATGCAGCAGTTCGATCCGCAGCCGGCTGGCAATTCCCTTAGCTACCCGGGTCTTTTCCGAGGTAAGGATAATCTGCTCCAAGCCTAAGTCGCTGAGCCGCTTGACCCCACTAATAATCGATGGCGGAATTTCCTTATCAAAAGCGAAGATAGCCAGCAGCCGTTTCGGTTGGCGCTGCGCCAGGAACCGCATCCGCTTACCTTCCACTTCCAGTTGCTGCATGATCGCCCGGCTGCTAACACCCAGCTCGATTCCTTCCGCCAACATGGTCGGCTCATCACCGAGAATATACCAGGTTCGATCCAGTCGGTCTGTCACTCCGCCGCTCGCTAACTGATCGGCTTCCACTTCCCGAATCGGCAGGCCGGCGTCAACCGCCGCCTGCACCACTGCCTGCAGCACGGTATCGCGGCTACGGGTCGCTAAGCTGGCTGAGATCTGCAGTACCCGCTCCTTAGTAGCCAAAGTCTGATCCTGAATAGCAAAAAACTGAACCATGATCGGTTTGCCCTGTTGGAAAAAATCGGTGGTTGTATACACCAAACAGTCGAGGTTGGCCAACCGCACAATCCGCTCAGGAATATCAAAACTATCCGGCCACGGCTGAGGCAGGCGGGAAATCTGGCGTTCTAGATACTTTTCCCACAGCATGCTTCCCTGAGTATAGCCAATTGACGTCCGGTTTGCTATGGTCGGTGTATGCCCAATCAATCCGTACGATCAAAGGTGGAAGCGGTTCTCAAAGAAGTCGAACCGATGCTGGGAATGCACGGCGGCAGTATCGAACTGGTTGATATTACCGAGGACCGCATCGTCAAACTGCGTTTTCAAGGCGCCTGCGTCGGCTGTCTGGCGGCCGACATGACGTTGGAATACGGACTAAAAGAATTAATTATGCTACAAGTGGAGGAAGTGGAAGACGTGGTGGCGGTCAACACCGAACCGGCTACCCATCTGCCACCCCAACCGAAGAATCGCTTATGCTAACTATCAAAGATCTATCAGCTTCCATTGAGGGAAACGAAATCCTCCGTTCCTTACAGTTAAAGATAAAAACGGGGGAGCGTGCCGCTTTAATGGGTCCAAACGGTTCCGGCAAGTCTACCTTGGCCCATGTGTTAGCCGGCCATCCGGCTTACACCGTCAGTTCCGGTACTGTTACTTTGGACCGCCGCAATCTCCTCAACCTGCCCCCGGAAGGACGGGCGGCGGGCGGCCTATTCCTCGCTTTTCAGTACCCGATGTCGATCCCCGGCGTTTCGGTCGTTCATTTTTTACATCTGGCGTTAAATGCCCAGGAAAAAGCCCGGGGCATTCAGCCCACGCCGCTGGCTCCCTTCCTGCGCCAGTTACGAATCGAGATGAAAGAGCTGGGTATTGATCCGTCCTTCGCCCAGCGGAGCGTCAATGACGGATTCTCCGGCGGTGAGAAGAAACGGCTCGAGATTTTACAGATGCGCATGCTGCGTCCGAAGGTAGTCGTATTGGATGAGATCGACTCCGGTCTGGATATCGACGCCATCCGGGTCGTCGCCTCCGCCATTAACCGGGAAGATATGCGCGATACCACGGTAATTATTATTACCCACTACCAACGGTTGCTGCACCATATCCGACCGGATACCGTCCATATTATGAAAGCGGGGACGATTGTCCGATCCGGCGGACCGAACCTGGTTTCCGAACTTGAACGCACCGGTTATGGCCCGTTCTAACACTTTTACGCCCGCGCCGTACCGGTACGGTTTTGCCGATCCGGAAGCGTATCTGGCTCGCACGCCGAAAGGTTTAAGCGAGGAGACGGTACGCGCTATTTCGGCCTATAAACATGAGCCGGCTTGGATGCTGGAGAAACGGTTGGAAGCGTATCGGATTTTTTTGGAGAAACCGCTGCCGACCTGGGGCGCCGATCTTTCCCATCTGGACTTTGACCAGATGACATACTTCATGCGGGCTCAGGATCGTCCGGCCCGTTCATGGGAAGAAGTACCGGATCGGATTCGCCAGACCTTTGACCGTATCGGCGTACCGGAAGCGGAACGAAAGTTTCTGGCCGGCGTCGGCGCTCAATACGAAAGTGAGGTGGTATACCATAATTTGCAGAAAGAGTGGGAGGAAAAAGGAGTTATTTTCGTGGATACCGACACCGCCCTACGCGAACATGAGGAGCTGGTTCGCAAACATTTCGGAACGATCATTCCGAGCCACGACCATAAGTTTGCCGCTCTCAATACCGCCGTATGGAGCGGGGGAAGTTTTGTGTACATTCCGGCCGGGGTTCATGTCGATATCCCGCTGCAAGCGTATTTCCGGATTAACGCCAGGAGTGCCGGCCAGTTCGAGCGAACGCTGATTATTGCCGAATCCGGTTCGTATGTTCATTATGTGGAGGGATGCTCCGCTCCGACCTACTCCTATGACGCGCTCCATTCCGCCGTAGTGGAAGTGATCGTGAAAGAAGGCGCGCGGGTGCGGTACACCACCATTCAGAACTGGTCTGCCAATGTATATAATTTGGTGACTAAACGAGCGACCGCCCATAAAAACGCCACCATGGAGTGGGTCGATTGCAATCTCGGTTCCCAGGTCACCATGAAATATCCGGCGGTTTTTCTCGTGGGAGAAGGCGCCCGGGCAGAGATTCTCTCTCTGGCGGTAGCCGGCCAGGGACAGCATCAGGATGCCGGCGCCAAAGCGATCCACTTGGCGCCCCGCACCTCATCGGTCATTACTTCTAAATCCGTCTCCCATTCCGGCGGCCGGACATCGTATCGAGGACTGGTTAAGGTTACGCCCCGCGCAGTTGACTGCTGTTCAAAGGTCAACTGTGACGCTCTACTCCTGGATGAATCTTCCCGTTCCGACACCTATCCGACGATCGATTCCCAGCAGTCGCGGGTTAAAATCGAACACGAAGCGACCATCTCCAAGATCGGAGATGAGCAGTTATTTTATTTGCGCTCGCGCGGTTTATCGGAGACCGAAGCGGCCGGACTGATTATCAACGGATTTATCGAACCGATTGTAAAAGAGTTACCGATGGAGTATGCCGTAGAGATGAACCGGTTAATCGAGCTGCAAATGGAAGGGAGCGTGGGATGAATACCCGAAGTCAAAAGCGGGGGGTCCCCATTTTGATAACCGCTCCGGAGGCAGAGATCGAAGTACCGGACGGATCAACCCATTACCATCTCCAGCCGGACGCCGGCGGCAGTTCCCGCTACGTTTTTCATCTCCGCCAACCGGATAGTCAACTGTTAATTACCGGCACGGTTCAGGCTGACCAAGACGAGGCGCCGCATCTGATCACTTCCGTTATTCACCACGCGCCCCGCACGAAAGCCGATACGGTTATCCGCACTCTTTCCGTTGATCAAGCCAAACCGCGGTACGAAGGAGTCATCCGGATTGAACGGGAAGCCCGGCAGTGCGAGTCCTTTCTCAACCACCGCTCCCTACTCATCGGCGATCAAGCCCGCAGCTGGACGTTGCCATCTCTGGAAATTTTAGCCGACCAAGTGAAATGCTCTCATGCCGCCACCCTCCAGACACTTACTGACGAAGACCTGTTCTATCTCCGTAGCCGGGGAATCAGCCGGGAAGTGGCTATTCGGGTACTGATTACCGCCTTCTTAGAAGCTAATCTTTCCGAACATGCCTGAAGCTATACCTCCCAGCCTGAGCGAACCGCTCCGACGAGAGCGGGAAGATAAAGAACCGGCCGATCGACGCACTTTGGTCTTTATTGATGACGGACACCGCCTCCTGCTCGGTCTCGGACAGCGGAGTTTAGTGCA
>JAGWZN010000053.1 GCA_018968785.1 Patescibacteria group bacterium | reverse complement strand
CGGCTACTTCGGCGGCGTTGGCGGTTTCGATCCGGTCAAAAGTTGTCGCCAAATAGGGCAGAAAACCGGTGGGCAGCGGGAGGGAAAAGAATAAGGATAGACACTCTCGCAAAGCCAAGCTGGCCGACGGAAGCCGCTCCGGATGGCCTTCGTCATCTATAAAATCGTCAAAAATACTGTACGCCAGCCAACCCCAAAGGTTAGCCAGCCCAAGCCCGATCACCAGCTCGTCGCTTATCTGTTGCCCTCGTTGGCCGAGCATTTTCCGGAACGTAAACGGCAGGAGGAGAACCTGGCGGTCACGGTTATCGTGTATCACTGCGGTCAGCGCGGTTCTGGTCTGGGTCGGTAAAGCTCCGGCCGGCAGAGCGTCCAAGCGGTTCTCCGCCCGTTTCCGGATTTCCTGGTAAACCGTTTTCTCTATCCGGTCGGCGATAGACGGCCGCGCGGCTAACGGCTTGGCTGCCTGTTTCCAGAGAGATAGCGCTTCCAGACACAAAGCGGTGGATAGGGCGGCAGAACCGGCATAGGTTTTACGGCCGTCCCGGCTTGGGTCAAAGCAGAAAGGAGCGGCCGGCCAACTACCATCTTTCTGTTGAGCCTGGTAAAGAAGGTCGGCCTGCTTCCGGAGCGTATTTGCCGGCCTGCCCAACCTTAGTAGACTGGTCAGACGGAGAGCGGCATCCAGAGCGGTATGGGGCTGGCGTTTGAGTAGAGCCGCGATCAGTGCCGTTTTTTCCGTCCCCCGGTAGTGGCGGGAGAGATAGTAAAAAATAGGGTACGGAGTCGGATAGTAAGGCGAGGTTACTTTGCCGCTTCGGATGGCGCTATCCAGAAAGTTGGTTAAGGCAGGAAGCTGGACTTCTTGCGTCGCCAGAAAGCCGTCAATCTGAGCGTTGACGGCCAAGTCGATATCCCGCCATACCGGATCGGCGTCGGCGGTAACTAACCAGGTTCGGTACGGTCCGCCTGCTCGGCTTTCGACCGCGGTAAGCAGGCGGATAATGCGAGCGAGGGCATTGCCATCGATCAGCTCCGGTTGAAAGGAGAAAAGAGCGGTCAGCGCGGAGAAAGTGTCATCCAAATCATCCGGATACGGCAACTGCCGGTACTCCTGACTGTCACGCTGCCAGTAGTTCCAAGACCAATCCGGGCTTTTCTGACCGATCAAAAAAGCAGCCAGACGGTTTTTCATTGACTTCTCCGGTAGGGTAGCTAGGGCGGCGAGGATTAACCCAGGGAAGAACCCGGTATGGAAAATAGCGGCTCCCTCAAAATCGGTCGGATTAGAAGTGGAGCTGCTCAGAAAACCGCCGTTCGGCTGCTGCTGGCCGGAAAGGAAACGCAGTCCGGCCTTAATGGTGTTGTCGGATTGACTGTCCATACGGTAAGGTGACCCGGAAAACGGTGCCGGATGATCGATCGCTCGCCACGTCTATCTGTCCGCGAAAGTCCTTCTCCACAATATCTTTGCAGATGGAGAGCCCGATACCCGATCCGTTTTTCAAGTCTTTCGTGCTGAAGAACGGCGTGAAAATCCGGCCGAGATTGGCCCGGCTGATTCCTTTTCCGAAATCCCGCACCTCAATCCGGGTTTCCTTAGCCGCCTCGATGACGGTGATGGTAATGAGTCGGTCATGACTGGCGTCGACGCCCTCGTAAGCATCGATAGCGTTCGAGACCAGATTGCTGATCACTTGGTTCAGCTTGACCGGATTGCCATAAAGCCTGAGCTGTTTATCCTCTTGCGCGATCTTGATTTTAACTTTGGCCACGCTGGCCTTATGGTGCAGAAACAGGATAACCTGCTTAATCTCCTCTTCAATTGAAAAAACGGTCAGTTGGGTTTCATTACGGATCTGCGCGCGGGCGGTTTCAATATACTGTTCTATTTTGCGGATACCGTCCCTCGACTGTTTCAACAACTTCGCGTTCGGAGAGGCGCTGAACTCCTCCAGACTGACCGAGATAGTGGTGAGCGGATTCGCCAGATCATGGATTAGACCGGAAGAAAGACGGCCGAACTCGGCAAAACGGTATAGCTGTGTCATCTGATTAACCTGCGCCTGTTTCAGTTCGCGGGTTCGCGCTTCCACCTTTACTTCCAACAGATCGCGCTCCCGTTTCAACTCCGCTTCCGACTGTTTTGCCCGGCGCAGCGACTTCTCAATCTCGCTGTTAGAAAGCCAAGACACCAGGACAATGATGCCGAAAATGACCACGTCAATAAGGAGGTCGGAAGTGGCCTGGCTTGGTATCCGGACCGGCACGGTAATAACCTGATTGATCCGCAGATCATTCATAATAAGAACAGAAGCGGCGACCATTCCGGCCACTAGCAGCGAAAAACGGGTGCCGATAAGAATGCTGGACATAACGATCACCAGCACAAAAACCAGGGGAGTCTGAGGCAAGAGGTTGCCCCAGATATAGGTGGTGTAAACGCCAAGAAGAAAGTACAGCCCAATAAACAGATAGCAAGCGATCCAGTAAAACCGTATCCGGGAGAGCAAATAAATACCGGTAAAGAAAGCGAAGGCGGCAAAAACCGCGACCTCGCCGGCGCCATTATACGGCTGGTGGTAGACAAACAGATTGACAATAAAATGGGCGAAGATCTTGAGAAGCGCGGCTACAGTTAAACCGATGCTTCCAAGTAAGAGCACGTTCAAAATAAACTCTCTTCTCCGGGTATCTTCGTCGCTGGATCGCGGCAGAAGAAAGAAGTTATACAATCGCTTCTGCATCTGTCCTACACTTAATCGTTCCGCTTAGATTCACCGGTACTTACATTACTAACAAGAACTGGGCGTGTTGCCCAGTTCTTGGCGGTTCGGTTCATCCCCAATCGGGAACATTATTCACCTTTTGCAGGGCGACTGACTCCGCGTCTTCCGGATCCCGGCACTCCGGGTTAGTTAATACCTCCTCTAGCAGTTTCTTCATCTGAACCACCTCCTCTCCAGGTTAATACTAAAATTTAACCTTCAATTTTGTATCCAATCCCGTGAATAGTCTGGATCAGCCGCTGGGGGAATGACCGGTCAACCTGATCGCGCAGATGCTTTATATGGACGTCAATTGAGTTTGTCACCAGCTCGGAATGGCTATCCCAGACGTGCTCCATAATCATTTCCCGCGTCACCACTCGCCCCCGGTTTTTCATCAGATACTCTAAGAGGTCAAACTCTTTTCTGCGGAGGCGCAGAACCTGCGCTCCTCGTTGCGCTTCCCGGCTCACGGTATTGATAACCAGGTCCTTGACCTTCAAAACGGATGGGGCGAGGGTGGCGGGACTGCGGCGCAGCAGCGCCCGGATACGGGCCTGGAGTTCAGAAAGGTGAAACGGCTTGGTAAGGTAGTCATCAGCGCCGCTATCCAGAGTATCGACTTTGTTCGATAGCTCGCACTGGCCGGTGAGCACGAGAATAGGAGTTTTGCCTCCGCGCTCGCGGATCTGGCGGCAGACTTCCAACCCGTCTTGATCCGGAAGAACCAGGTCTAAAATAATGAGATCGTACTTATTTACCAGAGACTGATAAGAACCGGACTTGCCGGTAAAAGCCAGGTCGACCAGATAAGCGGAACTGAGTGTCTGTTTTAAGCTTTTGGCCAGGTCCTTGTCGTCTTCAATAATAAGAAGGCGCATGCCTATTGTTACTCAGGTCTGCCTATACCATACACCCATAAAGTTAAAAAAAGATTAAATTTGTTAACGTTGAGCTTTATTATTTATCTATCTAGGTGTAAAATAGCTTGCTGTAAGCGAAAAGAAATTAATATCAACAATAAACAAGGAGATGGGATGGGATTTGACCAACTAGCATCTGAAGAACAGATTAATAGGGCGGTAGAGGCGCTAACCGCCAACGGATTCTCGGTTGAAGTGCTCCCGAGTGGCGAAGCAGCCAAGCAACGGGTACTTGAGCTATTACCGGAGCAAGCCGAAGTGATGAATATGACCTCGGTAACTCTGGAAACCATTGGCGTGGCCAAGGAGATTCTCGAATCGGGCCGGTACGACGCGGTTCGTAATCGGTTTAAAACTCTTGATGCGAAAACGCAGGCTTCCGAGAAGCGTAAACTGGGCGCCGGTCCGGATTGGGCGCTGGGCAGTGTGCACGCGGTGACGGAAGACGGCAAAGTGATAATCGCCTCGGCAACCGGCAGTCAGCTTCCGGCTTATCTGTACGGAGCCGGCCGGGTTATCTGGGTGGTAGGGACGCAGAAAATCGTCAAAGATTTAGAGGAAGGAAAAAAGCGAGTCTATGAGTACGTTTTGCCTCTGGAGTCGGAACGGGCCCGCCAAGCGTATGGCGGAGCCGGCAGTTCGGTCAACAAGCTGGCGATTATACATAAAGAAGGTTCAGCCGGTCGAATTACCCTATTGCTGGTGAAAGAGCGGCTCGGCTTCTAACTCACTCCTGCGACCCGCTTTTGATTACGGCGAATTGATAAACGGATAACGGCCGGCCGGTATGGCATCATCCATACCCGGATCGAACGGTGATTCAGGATTAGGAGGCAGAACGGTAGCGGATACCGTGACCGAAACGGAGGTGGTCAGCTGATCGCCTGATCGAATCGAATAGGCTTTACCTGAACCCGGGTCGGCTGCGGAAGGATCAATCGTGGTTTCCACGATCAGCGGCTGCTGAAGCGGTTGATCGGCGAGAGAGACAACCGTTTCCGGATTAAGCGGCGCGCCGGACACGACGGACGGGGAAGCGGTAGCTTCCTGATTAGGTAAAGACGCGGAGAGGGCGATTAACGCCGCTCCCACTACGAGAGTATTATTCATTTTTGTATTGTTATTTATTTTCTTTTCTGTACTCCTATTATATCAGTTCTGCTTGAGCTTGTACAGGGAAGCGTAACGGAACTGTGCTTCTTCATTCTTACTTCTTTCTCCCGATTTTCTCGGTAAGATGTCTTACGAGTCTGCCGTTCTTCTTGTCGATAGATTTCAACACAACGGTCGTAACTGCTTATGGGAGGTGATATTTAATATATTTTTCGATATTGACAGCCACTGATCAGTTTGCGACGGGTGGAAAAATTAGGGGTGCCGAGTTCTAAGAGGTAATAGTAACCGAAACCGAAACCATCATGCACGATTGTTTTATGGTATTATTTTCAAAGACGGCTAATTTATATTAATGGGAGAGACTCATCCTTCTACCTCTAGATTAAGTAAACGCGGACCGATCAGACTAGATGCTCCTCCTCCTGATCAAGATGCTCATGGCCAGGAGTCTCTTTTATTTCCAGATGTCGATAATTCAACTGAAAAAACAGATTATTCCAGCTTCACTCTAGTGCAGATTATGGATCTGCAAGAGAAGCTAAGGGGGGAGCGGCTAACCGCTGAAGAGCGATTAAACTGCCTATCAACACATAGAAAGAGAGCTGGGCGGAGGGAGGTAGAAAGGATAAACAAAAGAATAAGCGAGCTCAATCAAGCGATTGAAGAATGTGAAACACATATCGATAATCTTCTTCAATCCTCTCAGGTTCCTGAAAATTCAAACGCTGAGAAATCTCCGATAGAAATATTAAAGGATCAGGTTAGAGCAAGCTTGAATAGGCTGGAGAGTATAGAGGGTCTGGATTTTGAGGAGCAGCGCGCGGAGTTATCGATCGCGCGGTTTATTGCTACCGCCAAGGGACTGGCAGAAGAGGTAACTTATAATGGATATATTCGTCGGAAGGAAATTGAACATTTAGAGAGAAAATCGGCGAGCCCTTATATTCCGCTAGCGCAGTTTTCCGTAACGAAGAATCGACTGCTTTCTATGTTCGCGGGTGGTATCCAAACGATAGAGAAACTCCATAATTTTGTGAGAGAAAAAATACTTAATTCCA
>JAGWZN010000052.1 GCA_018968785.1 Patescibacteria group bacterium | reverse complement strand
GGCACCCAGGTGATCACCCAAACTATTACCAGCCAGTCCGCTAGCAGTAGCAGTAGCGGCGCTGGCAATCGAACGGCGGGAGGCAGTTTATTCGGCGGCGGTTTGGGAGGAGGCGCGAACTTTGGCGGCCGGACCGTTATTACCGCTGGCGGAAGCGGAAAAAGCAATTAAAGACCGGCAATGGCAAAAACAATTATCGACTGCCGCAAAATTAGTAAGACGTACGTCAACGGTGATGTGAAAACAACCGTACTGAAAGGAGTGTCATTCACGATAGCCGAAGGGGAGTTTGTGGCGGTCATCGGGCCGTCCGGATCGGGCAAATCCACTCTGATGCACATTCTCGGCGCTTTGGACACACCGACTGATGGCGAGTACCGGCTGGATGGAGTTAACGTGGCCAACCTAAACGATAACCAACTGGCGGAAATCCGAAGCCAAAAAATCGGCTTCGTTTTCCAATCGTTTAACCTTCTAGCTCGGGCTACCGTTTTGCGTAATGTCGAGCTACCTTTGGTTTACACCAAAGTTCCGGCAGATCAGCGGGAAAATCTGGCGAAACGGGCCCTAAAAAGCGCCGGACTGGATGAAGACCGGTACCGTAACCGCTCTAACCAGCTTTCCGGCGGCCAACAACAGCGGGTGGCGATCGCCCGAGCGCTCATCAACAATCCGAGCATTATTCTAGCCGACGAACCGACCGGAAACCTGGATCAGAAAACCGGCCGGGTCGTACTGAACACCTTCCAGCAGCTGAATGACGCGGGTCGGACGATCGTGCTGATTACCCACGACCAATATGTAGCCGAACATGCGAACCGGATTATCCACATCCGGGACGGCAACATTCTGGAAGATCAGCCGAATAAGCCGTTGCAAGCGCGGATGGAGGAAGATTTATGACCGTTCAAGACCTCTTTATCGAAACATACTCCGCTCTTTCCGCCAATAAAGTCCGATCCGGTTTAACCATACTGGGAATTGTGATCGGCATCAGCTCGGTAATCGCGTTAGTCGGAGTGGGACAAGGCGCGACTTCTTCTATTACCTCGCGTATCTCATCTTTAGGATCCAATCTATTGGAAGTGATTCCCGGCGCGCCGCGCAACGCCGGTCCGGTCAGCCTTGGTTTCGGTAACGCCACCACTCTCACTCCTGATGACGCGGCCGCCATTAAAAAGGACGTACCGGACGCGGCTGCCGTCGCCGCCGAACTGACCAGAAGGTACCAGGCAACCTATAAAGGGAATAACACCAACACCCAGGTAATCGGCACCGAACCGAGCTATCCCCAGATCCGCAATGTCCAGATTGACTCCGGCTCTTTTATCACCAACCAACAGGAGAAAACCTACGCCAAAGTGGCGGTAATCGGCCCGACCACCCGGGATAATCTGTTCGGCACCGGAGCCGACCCGATCGGTAAGACGGTGAAGATTAATAAAGTCCAATTTAAGATTATCGGGGTCACTGTATCGAAAGGTGGATCCGGATTCAACAATTCAGATGACGCTTTCTACATTCCTATTACTACCGCTCAACGGTATCTGGCCGGTAGCGCGTCAATTACCGCGGTTGATGTGCAGGCCAAGGATCAGAACAGTATTTCCGCCGCCCAGCAAGAGATTACCACCCTGCTTCTCTCCCGGCACCGTATTTCCGACCCGACCCAAGCCGATTTCAATGTCTTGAACCAAGCCGATCTCGAGTCCAGCCTGTCCAGCGTCACCACTACACTCACCCTGCTCCTGGGCGCTATTGCCGGGATTTCGCTGCTGGTAGGCGGTATCGGCATTATGAATATGATGCTGACCACCGTGACCGAGCGCACCCGGGAGATCGGTTTACGCAAGGCGATCGGAGCGAAAAGCGCGGATATCAGCCTGCAGTTTCTGGTGGAAGCGATCGTGTTGACCTTTCTGGGCGGCGCGATCGGCATTCTGCTCGGATGGGGAATTGCCGATCTGGTCACCAGCTTCGGCGTGGTAACCGCCTCGGTAACCTGGCAGTCCGTCCTCCTATCCTTTGGTGTTTCCGCTTTGGTCGGCATAGTCTTCGGGTTTTATCCGGCGAGCCGGGCAGCCGGTCTGAAGCCGATTGATGCCTTGAAATACGAGTAACTCGGACATTTTATTCCTAATCTTTATGGTATGAAGAGCCAACCTTATCTTATGATTATTATCGTCGCGGTGGTTGTCGGCGCGGTCGCGTTTTTCGGCGGTTTGAAATATCAGGAAAGTAAAGATTCGCTCGCCGGTATCAGTCCGCAAGACTTGCCTCAAAAGCTACAAAGTCTCGGCTTTAGCGGCGGCGGGACCGGTGGCGGTGTTTTCCGAACGGTCGGAGGAGGAACCGGGGGAACGTTTCGACGGGGCGGCGGTTTAACGGCTGGCCGAATTATCAGTAAAGACAGTCAAAGTATCACCATTAAGATGAACGATGGCAGTACGAAGATTATCTATCTCTCTTCTTCAACCGCAGTCACCGCAACCACCGCCGCTACCACTGATGATCTGAAAGTCGGTACTGAGGTTACCGCTACCGGCACTCCCAACTCGGATGGCAGTATTGCCGCTCAAACCGTGCAGATCCGTCCGACCACCACTACCCAGTAGCCGGCAATTTGGTCTATACTGAGCTATAGAAATCAGTAACGGACCCCATGCAACTGGTAGCCGGCACCTCCAACTCCGGAAAAATCAAGCGAATGCAGGCCGCGCTTAGTCCGATCGGTATTGAGGTTCTCCCTCCCAAGCTGGCTGTGTCTTTGTCAGAAGACGGCCGCACTGTCGAGGAGAATGCCGAACAAAAAGCAACAGCCCATGTGCTAAAGTTAGGAGTGCCGGTATTGGCCAGTGATGAAGCATTGGTCTTAGATGGTATTCCCCTCGATCAACAACCCGGAACCCAAGTTCGCCGGTTCGGCCGTGATAACCATCGGGCCAATGATGAGGAAATGGTCGCGTACTATTCCGATTTATTCCAACGGCATGGCGGATCGGTAACCGGCCATTGGAAGTACGCTTTTTCCTTAGCTTTTCCCAACGGATACTGCCGTACTTTTTCTCTCTTTACTCCGGATCGGCTGTTTGTTGCCACTCCCTGCCCCACCCGTGTAAGCGGTTTCCCGATCTCCTCCCTACAAATCGAATCAACCACCGGAAAGTATGTGGCGGAATTGACCCTCAACGAAACAAACCGAATCTGGTACCGGGTCTACATCAAGCCGCTGCAAAAATTTGTAATCAAAAGTATGACAGAGCTGATTCTCCATGATTTAGATGCCATGGGGAGTGAACGTAATCGGGAAGGGATGGCGAGGTTTGGCATAAATATCAAACGGGCGTACGGAACTTCTGTCAGTAACCTTCGTCGGTATAGCCGTCCCTATCGCAACTGCCATCCGTTAGCCATCGAGCTGTGGAAAAGTAAGATACATGAGGCACGCATTATGGCCGGTATTATTGAGAATCATAATCAGGTTACCGAAGCCCAGATGGACCGCTGGACTGCCGACTTTGATTCCTGGGATGTCTGCGATGAAACCTGCCTCAACCTATTCTCTAAAATCGATATCGCTCCCCGCAAAGCCGAAGAGTGGTCCGGCCGCGCACCGGAGTTTGAGAAGCGGGCCGGACTGGCTTTAATGGCTACCCTAACGGTTCACCGCCGCGATCTGCCGGACGAGGTATTCCTCCGTTTTCTCACATTGATAGAAAAAGAAGCGATTGATGAGCGGAATTTCGTAAAAAAGGCGGCGGTTTGGGCGCTTCGGCAGGTCGGCAATCACAATATCAATCTACGAAAGCACACGATTGAAACCGCTCGGCGATTAAAGAATAGTAATTCAAAGTCGGCTCGTTGGGTCGGTTCCCGCGCGCTCAGAGAACTTCAACCTTTGCAAACCGTCTCCGCCCATATATGATTGAGCTAGTTCCATAACTTCTCTAACTGTCACCATGCCACTTACTTACGCCTCATCAGGAGTTCAGTACCACAGCCTCGATCGGCTTAAACGGTTAGCCCAAGTCGCGGCCGCTAAAACCGGTGCCCAGCTTACTACGGCCGGCATGGAGGAGGTCGGAACCAGTCGAGGTGAATCCGCCTATGTTTGGAAGACCGGAGCCACCTACAGCTCTCTGGTGATCGAGGGACTGGGTACGAAAAACCTGGTTGCCGATCAAGTGCGTCCGCTGACTGGCAAGACCTATTATGATCAGATAGCTCAGGATACGGTAGCCATGATCGTCAACGATCTGATTGTCGTGGGAGCCAAACCGCTGGTCATAAACGCGTACTTCGCCGTTGGCAGCTCGCAGTGGTTCGATGACGCAGAACGAACCGACGACCTGGTCAATGGCTGGGAGTACGCCTGCGAGCTGGCTGGCATAACCTGGGGTGGCGGTGAAACGCCGACCTTAAAGCAGGTGATCGAGCCGACAGCAATCGATCTGGCCGGTTCCTGCGTTGGTATTATTGATCCGGCCGACCGGCTCACCCTAGGCGATAAACTGCAGACCGGCGACGTGATTCTGCTGATTGAAAGCAGCGGTATCCACGCCAACGGTATTACCCTGGCGCGCGCCATTGCCGATACTGTCCCTCAGGGGTACGGCACTAAGCTGGATACCGGGCAGACCTACGGTGAAAGCCTGCTCCGGCCGACCCATATCTACGCCCGGCTGGTACAGGAGCTGTTCGAGGCCGAGATCGATATTCATTATATGGTTAATATCACCGGCCACGGCTGGCGCAAGCTCATGCGGGCGCCCCAAGCCTTTACCTACCGTCTCATCGAACTGCCGCCGGTCGATCCTCTCTTTGACTTTATTCAGACCCAGTCCGGAAATGACGACGCCGAGATGTACGGGAATTTCAATATGGGAGCCGGTTTCGCTATCTATTTACCGGCCGGTCAGGTGGAACAGGCGCGCCGGATTGCCGAAATGAACTACCATCTCCGCAGTTGGCCGGCCGGTACCGTGGAAACGGGACCGAAGCAGGTCATTATCGAGCCGAAGGCCGTTACTTTTGGCGGTGAAACGTTAGCGGTTCGCTAGACGGTTGCCGCGGCTACCGCCCCAATAATCCGTTGTTCGATCGGATAGGAAAAAGGATGGAATTTAGTAGCGGTAATTTGCTCGTAGACGGCGATATACCGCTGAGCTACCGCTACCGCCAGGTCGTCGGTCATGGCCGGCGGTTCGCCATCGCCCGTATATCCCCGCTCCTGATACCACAACCGCAGGAACTCCTTGTCGAAGTTCTCCGGTTCTTCGCCCCGCTCAAACCGTTCCTCGTAGGTATCGGCTTTCCAGAACCGGGATGAATCAGGCGTATGGATCTCATCCATCAGCATAAGCTTATCCTGATAGAGACCAAATTCGTACTTGGTATCGACCAGTATCAGACCGCGCTGTTTCACATAATGACTCCCAAAATGAAAGAGCGCCAGTGCCGCCTGTTCCATCTGGGTATACAGTTCCGGTTCCACCAGACCCCTGCGTATAATCTCTTCCCGGGTCAGCCGTTCGTCATGGCCGCCGGCGCCACCGCCATGGGTAGTTGGCGTGATAACCGGCTCGGGCAGAATCTGGTTTTTGCGTAAGCCGTCCGGGAATCGCAGACCGTAAATCTCCCGCTCGCCCCGTCGATAGGAATACCAGATAGAAGTTTTAGTCACCCCCGAGATGTAGCCGCGCACCACCATCTCAACCGGAATCGGCTGGCAGGTGTGAGCAATCAGCACGTTCGGATCCGGCACGCAAATCATATGGTTAGGAATAATCTGCCCGGTCTGCTCAAACCAGAATTCGGCCAGAAGATTCAGCACAGCACCCTTATACGGAATCAGGCCAAGTACATGATCGAATGCCGACTGCCGATCGGTAGTAACCATAACGCGTTGCTCCCCCAAGGTGTAGCAGTCGCGCACCTTTCCTTGCTCTTTCGGTCCGCAGTTCGGCAGGTCTACGGTCTGCAGTGCTTGCGGCAAGGCCGCCCGAATTGTATCCTCTGGTACCATACTGGTTTGCTTTATGAATACTTCTGATAGCCCATTTCGCGTAGTTTTCCCGCCTTCCGCTCGACGGTTTGCCGTAACTCCTCCTGATACGCCGTCATTTTCTCCCGAACGTTAGGATCAGCAGCGGCTAAGATCCGCACTGCCAGCAAGCCGGCGTTTTTGGCAGCGTTAATAGCGACCGTCGCC
>JAGWZN010000051.1 GCA_018968785.1 Patescibacteria group bacterium | reverse complement strand
TCCTGCGGGCGCGGGCGATTGGCGTTTCGGCGGTGAAAGGGGCGCTTCAGACCGTACTAATTGGCGGAGTGGCGGCCGGGGTGGCATTCTGGTTGGCGCGCCTTATTTCTTGACGCGGCCGGTCTTGGCGCCGGTTATTCTGGCGGGTTGGTTGGTTGACAGGATGGGGAAAGAGAGTTTATAGTTGAGGCACTATCTTATACGTTTAATTATTAAATATGTCTCCTGAATGTATACACACACCTACGGCTGGAGAAAATCCAGATGACGGTAATATAACACCTGATTCAGGTGCATCAGGTGACGAAGGACATAGGCAAGAAAATCCACCAGCAGCTGACGAAGAAGAGATTTTTAATCCGATGTGGCCTGGGAACTTAGGTGCTGAAGCTGGTAATCCTGTCAAAACGGCAACTCCCTGGCCAAAGAGTGAATAGCTATCCAATTTGATGGACGGTTTTCAATACGCCCCAATTAACGACCTGATACAACGGGCCGGAGAGGTGGTCGTATCGTACTTTGGGCAGAATCTGGAGATCACCGATAAAGGCATGGCCTCCAATTTCTGCACGCAAGCGGATCTGGAGTCGGAGCGGGTGATCTTAAGAGGGCTGGCCGAACTGTATCCGGATTATAACCTGGTATCCGAAGAGAGTGGTCGTATTGATACCGGTTCCGAGTATACGTTCCTGATCGACCCGCTTGACGGGACGAATAATTTCGCGCTGGGAATTGATAACTTTACCCTCAGCATCGGATTAATGAAAGGCGAGGAGATAATTGCGGGTATTGTGTATCAACCGATCCTCAAGCGGTTGTTCACTGCCGAGCGAGGGCGGGGTGCTTATCTGAATGGCGAGAAAATTACCGTTAGCCCGGAACGGAATATAAAAAGCTCGACCATTGCCTGGTCGCAAGGTTACGCGGTTCCGCACCGCCAGTGGCAGGCGGCGCGGGCGTATTTTAGCCACCAGTCCATAAAACGAGTGCTGGAGAGTTGGTCTCCCGCGTATGACCTTTGTCTGGTGGCGAGCGGTAAGATTGAAGGGATGGTGGCGCTGGATATCGATCCGCATGACTTCTGCGCGGGCAAACTGATTGCCCGGGAAGCGGGGGCGATGATTACCGATTTGCAGGGAAACCCAAATCCCGATTCCGATGTCCGGTTTATGGTCAGTTGTTGCTCGGAGATACGAGAACTGCTGGTCGCGAGTTTCCGCTAAGCAGGTTATACAGGTACGAATACTTTGCATATGGATTCACACCAGGTCGAGGAGGAATGTGCTGTCATTCGTGAACGCGCTCATACGGCGGTCTCCGAGAACAGGATTACTATTGATCCGATGTGGAATCGGGAAGCGCTCGGTTATAATATACACGTCTTGTTTGACCGTCCGGTAGCCGAAGCGTTTGCGGCGGTGCAGCAGACCTTGCTCGCGCTCGAACCGGAAGCGCTTAATGTCTGCCCGCCCGAAACCTTGCATATCTCCGTGGCCTGGGTACTCGCCACGCTTAAGACGTATCCGCGTGATAAGGATGTGTTGTGGCAGGACATAAAAGATCGGAGCATCTCCGAGCTGAGGAGTATCTGCTCCGTCATCCCTCCGTTTAAGCTCGTTTTCCGGTATCTTATCGCAACTGACTCAGCGGTAATCGCGGTGGCGGTCGACGACGGTTCGGTCGCGAGTATACGGGAACAGATTGCAACTGGTCTGCCTATCCCGCCAGAGACCAAAAATAACGCGCGTATTATTCACACCACGCTTTTTCGTTATCGCTCGACCCTGCGTGATCCGCACCGGTTTCTCTCGGCGGTAGATTCATTAAAGATTGAGATTCTGATGACTGTGCAGCAGCTTTTTGTGCGGAAGGAGACTGTCTATCCGTCCCTTCAGTCTGAGGTTGAGGCTACCGTTCCGCTGGGGAAATGAGGTTGTCGATATGCTTTGGTACGCGATCGTTGTGTTAGTGAGGGTCTTTGAGCAGGTGCTGATTTATTCGCTCCACTAGCGGACCGAGCTCTGCTAAGTGCTGTACCGAAATGCCTGCCGTCGCCAGCTGTCGGTCTCCCTGGCAGACCACAAATGTATTTGGCTCGGCGAGCGCGTACACTACCCTGGCTACTCCCGCATCTATCAGATGACGCGTACACGGTGTACGACCGGAGAGCCGTACGCTACAAGGTTCCATCGAGGTATACATTGTGGCACCGTGAGTCAAATATCCAGATTGAGTGGCTTTCAATAACGCTGTCTCCTCAGCATGCATGTTCGCTGCTGTCTCACGACTATACCCGCGAGCAATTTCTTTTCCGTCCGCTCCTACTAGGATCGCTCCTACCGAGAAGGCGTGCGAAGATGGCCCGCACTGTTTTGACAACTCAATCGCCGCGCGGAGCCACATACTATCAATCTTGATCATACTACTAGGTTTGGCAGAGTTTTGATTTTGCATCAACGTTCTTTAAAGCTGTATCTAAGGACTGCCATATCACCTACGGATGAGCAGTCTATAAGCGTCGCACGCCGCGCGGCGTTATGGGGAAAAGTACCTGGCTGTACAAAGCGCGGCGCATGTTCGTTTCCAACAAAGAACGACGCAATTGCCAATCGCAGTTCATCAACTAAGCCCGCTTCGAGAAAGAGGGTATGCACATGTGAGCCGCCTTCAATAAGTAACCGTCTAAACCCTCGCGCCTCAAGATCTTGAAGTAAACGACGCAGATCCACCTTGTGGGAACCTGTGCACACCACGGTGGCAAGATCAGATAGAGCTGCTTTGACACGGGCACAGCACGAATCCGGGCAGTAAACGATCTTTGAACAGTCACCCGTCGTGAAGAACCGGAGATTGGGACTGATATTCCCGCTTTTCGTAATAGTGACCTTTGCGATATCCGCGGGTAAACCTCTCGCTATTCGAGCGGCACGTCGTTCCTCAGAACGGATAATCAGACGCGGATTGTCGACTCGCAATGTTTCGGCTCCAACGAGTATGGCGTCGCAGGTAGCACGAAGCTCATCAACTTGATCAAAGTCTTCTGTGTTCGACAGGAGTAGACGGTTATTCGACGTGTCATCGATATATCCGTCCAGCGACATTGCGCAGCTCTGCACAACATATATATGTGATCGGGGCATTTGAGTCAGTTCTCTTTCCGGATCCAAGTCAGCGAATTCAGTTTGTGATTTAGGGTGATGGGAGCGTGGATCTGTAGGTATTGTACCATAGCGCCTACATACAGTACTATCTGTCTCACCGTGTATGCGGTCCCGGCACTCGGCTACTATGTGTGGTGGTTGTGGATATGGCAGTTGAATCCGGTTGGTCTGGACGGCGGTTATTTGCCCCCGTTACCAGCTCCGCTTGTACCATCTGCCTTCCTCAGCGCGCTGGCGGCAATTATTATCGTGCTGATCCAACGAAAGCGGGCACAAACCACCCCACTTGAGTCGAGTTATCGTTTTTTGTATTGGCTTTGGGTTGTTGCGGCTATCCGTGTGGAGGGGCAACTGATCGTGATACCGCAGGTAGGATGCGCTGTTACAGGTTACGGCTGCTTTTCTTCTGAGTACTAAGCATAATTAATGCTCAGTGTCCGGCCAAGACTACTACAGATTACTAATGCCGCGTATCCAAATTATGGAGGGCTTGGCGCCTCGCAAAGTATCAGGTTAGCTGATGGAGTCCCGCCTGACAAGCTTTTTACTCACTGATCCGACGAACAGGCGATAAGCTGGGCGTTGTTCCTTCTCATAGATAATCAAAACTCCAAGCGTGCGGCCGCATCCCTTACAGCGCAGCTCCTTGGCACTATCTTTGCTATCTAGTATGCGGTCAAGATACATCCGTTTAAGGATTCCCGGTCCATCTTTCTGGTAATAGCTAATGTGACCGCGGCAGTGTTCACAGGTGATTTCCAGCAGCCGGGAATGGCCGCCCCGAGCCGATTTATATTTATCATTCTTAATTTTGTGCATATTTTTATTATATGCAGTACCCAAAGTGATGCAAGCCTCCGGCATAATCACATAAGTACTCTAGATAAAAATTTAATGTTTTTTCTGTTAAGATTCTCTTATGAACAAATTATTCGCAGAAATAGTTGAAGCAGAAACAAGGATTAGGCCATATACGCTTGTTACCCCGCTCATTCCTTCACTTGTCTTTAGTAAGCAATACGGGGCTGAAGTGTATCTAAAGATGGAAAGTGAACAATATACTGGCTCGTTTAAGGCTAGGGGCAGTATGAATAAATTTCTTGCACAGCAAAAGGAAATAGAGGAGAAAGGATTTATTGCTGCATCAACTGGAAATCATGGGCAGGGAGTGGCTAGGGCAGCTTCGCTACTGGGAGCACAAGGGACTATTTATCTACCGATGAATGCCGATAAGGGCAAGGTTCAGGCGATACAAAATTATGGTGTAGATATTCAGTATCATGGTTCAACATCTTTAGATACCGAAATCTTTGCCAGAGCCGAAGCAGAAGAAAAGGGTAAGGTTTGGATATCGCCGTATAATGATCCCTATATTGTGGCTGGTCAGGGTACCGTTGGTATCGAGCTACTCAACCAACAACCAGATCTAGATGTTGTTTTCGTGACTATTGGCGGAGGTGGTTTAATCTCTGGTATCGCAACCTATCTTAAAGAAAAGAATCCTCATATTAAAATAGTAGGCTGTCTCCCAGAAAATTCACCAGAAATGGCCTTAGCAGTCAAAGCAGGTCATCATGTTACGTTTCCCGGAACTGATACCCTATCAAGTGCCTCTGCGGGAGGATTTGAAGAAGACTCAATTACCTTCGGTATTTGCAGGAATTTGGTTGATTCGTTTGTATTGGTCTCAGAGACGGAAATTCGTGAAGCTATTCTCTCTATGCTTAATGCGCATCACAAAGTAATAGAAGGGGCTGCGGCTGTAGCTCTAGCTGCTTTCCTAAAAACTTCTGCAGAATATAAGGGAAAGAACGTGGGAGTTGTGCTTTCTGGAGCTAATCTTTCTACGCAGCTATTACAGAATATTCTGGAAAATAAATGACAAAGATTTTCTCCGCCGCTGAAATACGCACTATTTTAGGTAACATTCCTGTTTCAGAATTGCTCAAAGTTCAGGAAGAGGGGTTTGTGGCATATAGTAGTGGCTTAGCCATGGTTCCGCCAGTGTAGTACCTGGGGTTTGATGAGCCTAGGGGTGATGTTCATATCAAAACAGGCTACATCAAAGGGGATGATATTTTCGTAACAAAAATGGTTTCCGGCTTTTACGAAAATGCAAAACTTGGCCTACCTACGGGAAATGGCTTGATGATTGCCGTAAATGCCAAAAATGGGATACCTGAGGCTATTTTGCTTGATGAAGGTTTGCTTACTGACGTACGAACAGCCTTGGCAGGGGCAGTAGTTGCTCGACATATGGCCCCAGCAGCGGTTCAGGCGATTGGCATTTTAGGAACAGGAACCCAGGCTCGGCTTCAACTTACTTATTTGCGTGAAGTAGCTAAGTGCCGCAAGGTTGTTGTTTGGGGCAGAAGTCAAAATTCCTTGGATGAATATAAGAAATACTTTGCGGGGAGTGATTGGTCTATTGAAACGACCACTGAAAACGCACGAGTAGCCGAAGTTTGCAATTTAATTGTTACTACTACACCCTCTCGTTCACCAATTTTAGCTGCGGAACACGTTCGTCCGGGAACACATATTACGGCGGTGGGGGCTGATGCACCTGGAAAGCAAGAGCTAGACCCTGAACTCTTCAAACGAGCTAATTATGTGGTGGCTGATAGCATTGAGCAGTGTGTAGAGCATGGTGAAATTTCTACGGCTGTTACTCAAGGAACTTTGCCAAAAGAAACGATACTAGAGCTTGGAAATGTAATTAAGCATAAAATTGAACGTGCAGAAGACGATATTAGCGTTGCCGACCTTACTGGTTTAGCTGTTCAAGATATTCAAGTTGCGAAAGCAGTGATAATGTCTGCTACTAAGTAGGAAGCTCTAATGTCTGTGTATCAAAAAATAGGCTTTTATAGCCTATTTAATGTCATGGTGGAAGAAACGATCTTGAGTTTACACTTGATCCTGGAGGAGGTTAAGCGTTGGAAGGGATTGCTTTTGCCGGAGTATCAACGGTTCAAGCTTTCATCGCAAGGCAGATCCCTCTCGGTATTTACATAATTAATTGAAGTAAGGAATGAATCTCTACGGACTTACGTCCGTAGTATCATACAGGGCAAGCTGCGCTTGTCCGGTATCTTCCTTTTCTTGGTAGAGCACGTATTTCCTGATCATTTCCTCGTCTAGGCCCACGGTC
>JAGWZN010000050.1 GCA_018968785.1 Patescibacteria group bacterium | reverse complement strand
TGAACCGCCGGAGAATATGGAGGTTGATTACCAGCTGCTCGGTCCGCTGCCGGACGGTACGCTGCAGCAGATTATGGTTGTGGCGGCCGGCAAGAAGCTGATTGAAAGTTATATGGCGGTGTTTAAGGAGGCCAAGCTGTCGCTGCAGGCGATTGATGCCAAGCCGGCATCGGTCGGCCGGGCCATTGTGGGCGCCAATGAAAAGGAGGGAATTCTCCTGCTGGATATCACTTCGACCATGAGCACCGTTTCTATCTATGAGCATGGCAGCATCTGGGTGACCGGTTTTGTGAACTCCGGCGGCAACGTTATTCGGGATGAAGATACCGGGGAAGTGCTACCGGCCGCTGAACAACAGTCCGCCATCAAGCGGCTGGTCTCTTCTATTGCCGATGAGGTTGATCACGTTTTGAAGTTCTACCATAACCGGTCGGTCGGACAGGGAAAGGTCAAGGAGATCCGGGTGAGTGGCGGCGGTTCGTTAATTGACGGTATCCTGGATGATTTGAAAAAGACAGTTGATCTTCCCGTACAGATTGGCAAAGCCACCATTACGGTGCCGTCATTTTGCGATCGCCGGTTTTTCGGGGCGTTAGGAAGCGCCTTATATGTTGCCTATGAAACAGATTAATCTGCTGCCCGCTACAATTCGTCAACACCAGTATACCCGTAAGATGGTCACTCTCTTTACGGCGGCCGGTTTGTTGAGTTTTCTGGCGGTGTTTGGAATCTGGTTTTCCCTACAGGGTGAGGCGCAAAGTATGGCCAGCCGGGTCACGGCCATACAGGCAATGCAGCAACAGGAAGCGGCGCAGGCGAGTCGTGCTTCCGCCGCCGGCGCGCCGAGCCCCGATCTATTGGCTCGGGTGAAGCAGCTCAATACGCTATCCGCCTCGGAGATTGATTGGAATGTAGCGCTGGATCAGGTTGCCGCGCTTATTCCCAAAGACGTGCAGTTAACGAGCTACTCTTTGGCCGGCGCTTCCGCTTTAACGGTTACTATGAGCGGTCAGGCGCCTTCCAATCTGAGCTTTGCTAACTTTACCCAGTCGCTGAGCGATAACGCCGCCCTTGCTCAGACTAAAGTGACCACGTACACGTATACTCCCGATAAGGGGAATGTCACCTTTACCTTACAGACCGTGCTGCCGTTTAGTAAAATCAGCTACCCTACCCAATGAACACCACCCTATGGCCAAGATAGCGCCGCCAGTCCTGACGATTGCCACTTTCTCCCTGATATTTATCGTGGGTTTTTGGGTGATCATTTTGCCGGAGCTGCAATCTCTCGTGATGGCGCAAAATACGCTCACGCAGGTCGAGAATCAGCCGGTGGTCAGCACGGTCGCAAAGGTGACGAGAGACCAGCAAAAAACAGCGGACGCCGTTAAGGCGGTCCAGTCTGAGGCGGAAACATTGTTGCCGGCTTCCGATAATCAGTACGATCTATCGGTCCAGTTAGACAGCCTGAGCAAGAACCTGGGCATACCGTTAACCGGGCTGTCTATTACCGGGGGAACCGGATTGATCGCCTCCTCTTCCGCTACCAGCGGAACGGCGGCTTCTCTTCAGAAGCTGACGCTTACCCTTTCCTTTACCACCAGTTATGATAATCTCAAAAAGTTTCTGACCGGACTGACCAGTATTGACCGGTACATTCAAATCAATCAGATAACCGTGACATCGAGCGGAGGAGGCCAAGTTAGTTGTCAGGTTTCCGCTTTCGCGTATTATATGTCGTAACCGCCGCTATGAAATCTCCTTCTTTCCAATTTACCGATCGATCCGCGAACTGGGCGGTTTTGGGCGCGATGTTTCTGCTGTTGGCGATTACCCTATATTATGGCTGGTTGGCGACTCGCGATTCGACCACCCTTCCGACTCCGGTTACCGTCGCCGCGACCAGCCATCCGGTTTATACCGTGCCAACCCTAAAACTGCATACCAACCACCAGCGCCAGGGTGCGGCGATTCAAGTAAATCCGGGTGATATAGGGCGCCAGAATCCGTTCAGCGCGCCTTAGAAATCCTCTTATAATTAGGACGGTTCTCCCGCCGGCTGTTCAAGCCGTTTTTTAACCTCTTCAATAATCTCGCCCGGCAACACCTCCGACTTCACGATATAGGCGTCGGCCTGGGTCATCATTTTGTTGATTTTTTCAATCTCCTGTACCAGAGCGGTCACGATAATGACCGGAATGTTTTTTGTATCGTCGTCTTCCTTGAGCGCCTTTAGGACATCCAGGCCGTTCATCTTCGGCATCATGATGTCCAGGATGATCAGGGACGGATGGTAATCCTGTACGAACTTGAGCGCGTCCTCACCGTTGGAAGCGTGAATGACGTTAAATCCTTCCTGCTTTAACCGTTCGGTATACAGTTCCGCTAGGATAATATCGTCTTCCGCAAGGAGAATGGTTGTTCCTTCTGCCGCCATATGGGTGAGTTAACAATTATTTCATTATAAGCGTCTATAGTTATGGTAAAACTTTGCTATCGGTTTGACAAGGCAGGCTGGAAGGGGGGAACAACGGAGGGGCTCTGCACGGTGAAAACCGGCAGAGTAAAACTGAAGGTGGTGCCGGTTCCGATCTTGCTTTTCAGGAAGATAGCGCCGCCCATCCGTTCGATAATTGATTTGGTAATATACAGCCCGAGCCCGGTTCCGATAATGCCGGTAGTTTGCGGGGAATCGACCCGGTAAAACTTCTCAAACAGATGCGACTGCGCCTCTTTGGCCATGCCGATACCGGTATCGG
This sequence comes from Patescibacteria group bacterium, assembly GCA_018968785.1. GTDB lineage: Bacteria > Patescibacteriota > UBA1384 > CAILIB01 > CAILIB01 > REEB54. Next base: position 3,647 of record JAGWZN010000050.1, on the reverse strand, counting down.
TGATATCAACCTGAACCTGACCGCCCGCCCGGTTAAGATGCGTTTTAATGCTGACCGAACCCTCCGGGGTGTATTTGATAGCGTTGCTCATTAAATTAACCAGTACCTGCATGGTCCGGTCCGGATCAGCGTACACCGGTGGTAGCGGATCAGCCGGCTCCTGATAGGTTAAGGTCAGATGCTTATCCTGAGCCACAAACTTCAACTGGTCTAAGGCGTCATGGATCATTTTGTTAATATCCAGCGACTGCGGCTCGATCTTCAGCCGGCCCGATTCGATGCTGGAAACGGACAGCACGTCTTTAATGAGCACGGAAAGCCGCTTGGCCGACGTGTATACCTTTTGCAAGTAGCCAAGCACCTGCTCATCCACTTTACCCCGTTTCTCGTCCAAAATCAGAGAAAGGAACCCCTCAATAGCCGAAAGCGGCGTCAGTAACTCATGGGAAGCAACCGAGACGAACTCGCTCTTCATCTGGTCGCCTTCGTACAACTCCGCTTTTTCAATGGAAGAAGCCACCTGGGATTCGACACTCTTTAATAACTCCAAGTCCTGAGGATGGTACGGCTCGCCGGACCGCTTCTCGCTCAGGAAAATCAAGCCGATCAACTGCTGGTTGACGTGTAGCGGTATCGCAATCTCCACCTGTAATGCCTCCAACCGCTTCAGAGTCGCCTGGTTGATTGCCAGCTCCCGGATATCGGCGCTGGTATCAACCGTATGCTCCCGGAGCTCTACTTGGCGGCTCAGGTTATCAATAAATAGAATGGGGGTGTGCTTGCGGAAGTATTCAATCATCAGATCTTTCTCCGGCACATACAGTTGATGCGGCGAGGAATAGCCGATCTGCTTGATTGATTTAGTGGCAAATTTGCCGCTATCGCCGGTTTGGAAAACGTAAATGGCCGCTCGCTTCAGGCCCAGGATGCGCACTACGCTCTGCAGAATCATATCCATTGATTCGTTCAAAATAACCACCGTATTGAGCTGCTGGGAGAGTTGCTGAATTAAGGCCTGCCGCTCCAGTTCGCGCGGGAAGAAATAGGAGTTCGTAATCTGCTCCAGCCAGAGCCGGAGCGGCTCGAAACTGACACCGATAATGAGGGCGCCCAGGAAGCTGGCAATGAGCGAGGTGAAATCGCTTCTCGCTAGAGCCGGAATGGCGTTAAAGATCAGCAGTTCAACATTGTAAATCAGAAGCGCGAATATCAACAAGCCGGTGTAGATAACGCTCTGCCGGATCAGCACCCGGATATCCAACAGATTGCGGGTCAGTAGGGTGTACAGGATGGTGTAGGCGATGATATTCACCACCAGCGGACTGAGCCAGTTCAGTTGTAAAATGCCGAGCGCCGGCAAAAACAGGTTGAATAAGAAAATAGAGACGCCGGTAAAGAAGAGGCCGAAAAAGATATATTTTATCTGCTCACGGGTTCTCCCCTTGGCGACACGATACCTGCGGTAAAAGACAATCAGAATGGCAATAACTAGGACGGCATCGTAGATATTCAGCAGATGGATCCACGGGCTTAGGCTGACAGGTTGGCCGCTATTTACCCGTGCCAGACTGACAGTCGCGCCGGGGATAAAGGTGATGGCGGTAGCGATTAGCCAGAGTATCCAGAGGCCGCTCTTTTCAAACACGCTAAGTCGCCGGAGGTTAAAGCGGGGGAAGAGGATAGTGAAATACAGTAGGGAGGTCATGGCCGCCGTACCGGTGATATTGTCAATGCCCAACCAGAATGCTTTCTGGCTGAGGGTCATCGCTCCTTGCAAGAACGCGTCCGAAATGAGCCGACAACCGATGGCGACGGTGAAGATGAGCAAGGGCGACGGTACCAGCTTCAGGATCGGCCGCTGCACCAGAATGATCAGGACGAGCGCCAGGTCGACTAAGCCAAACAACATAATGATGATAAACCGGTAATCTAAGAGAGCGTTCATGCCGGAGCTTTATGTTGGTTGATGGCTAGCGGTAGGCTGAACATAAAGGCGCTGCCTTTGCCGACCGTGCTGCGAAAGCGCATTTCACCGCCCATCCGTTCCACAATCGTTTTGACAATGTACAGTCCCAGCCCGGTTCCCGGCACGTTGGCGGTTTCCGCGCTTTCCGCCCGATAAAACTTTTGAAACAGATGCTCTTGATCGCGCTTGCTGATGCCGACCCCGGTATCGCGGATCTCCACTACCAGATGGCTGCCGGCGTTATTCACCCGGGTGAGGACGGTCACCGAACCGCGCAAGGTGTACTTGACGGCGTTATTCAGCAGATTGGTTAGAATATCGGAGATACGGCCCGGATCGCCCCAGACTACCGGCAGCGGCTCGCTGCTTTGAGTATACGTAACGGTTAAGCCTTTGGTTCCCGCCTCTTTCTGCGCCTCCTGCGTCGCTTGGGCGATCAACTTACCGGCTTCCACTTCCTGAGGTTCGATCTTGATTTTACCCGACTCCAGCCGGGAGACCATGAGAATATCCTTCACCAGGCTACCGAGCCGGCGGGTGGAGCTGTAGACATTGTGCAGGTACTCATCCGCTTGCGGATCGATATGGCCGATGTGCTCATCCAGTACCATGGAGAGATACCCTTGCATGGCGGAGATTGGCGTCAGCAGCTCATGCGAGGCAATGGACACGAACTCGCTTTTCATCTGCTCGCCCTCATACAGCCGGGCCTTCTGGATGCTGGCAATCGTCAAAGAGTTTACCTGCTCCAACAGTGCTAGATCCTGCTGAGAGTATTCGGATCCGGCCAGTTTATGGCCAAGCAGCAGCAGACCGAATAGCTGTTGGTTCAGATGGAGCGGCAGGACGGTTACGGCTTCCAGACTGGTTAGTTTATCCAGCACCGCTTTTTTCTTGGCGTGTTCGACTGTGAACTGCTTGTCGGTATTGGGAGGAAGATGGCCGCGCTCTATCTGTAGACGCTCGCTGCTAATCGCTTGCCGTAGGTTTTCGACCTGGAGCAGATCAAGGTGCGTGCTGAAATAGGGAATAATGAAATCCTGACTTTCCAGCATCGGATCATGTTCTTTTGGTTTACCAACCTGTTTGACCTGTTTTACAGACGGCTGTCCGTTCTCGCCCGGCTGGAAGACGAAGGTGGTAATGTACTGGAGATGAAGGGTTTTAACCAGACTTTCCATTACTCTTTGCAATCCTTCATCCAAGGTCAGAACGCCGTTCAGTTTATTGCCTAGGTCAATCAGAACCTGCTGTTCGTCATAGTCCTTTTTGAAAAGGAAATTATCGGTTTTATCCTGGAGAAAGCGCCGGATCGGATCAAAGCTTAGTCCGACAATAATGGCACTGACCAGATTGGCGAGATCGTTGTGACCACTAAAAGTATGCAGCGGGCTCAGGCTCTGAGTGAATAGGAAAACTGCTGCGCCATAAATGGCGAAGATGGTGGCCAGTAACCCAGTATATAATAACGTGCGACGAATGATAATTCTAACATCGAATAAGTGGTGTACGGATATCGCATACGCAATGGAGATTATTAAGAATAGTATGGATAAAGAACCTAGTGACTGATATTTGAAATTATGAAAAACAAACGGTAGGAATATATTTGTGTATGTGGCCACAGAAATGCTTAGAAACATTCCTATGCCGATAATTTGTAGCTGTTTTTTTTGCTCAA
>JAGWZN010000049.1 GCA_018968785.1 Patescibacteria group bacterium | reverse complement strand
AAAGAAGAAGAAAAGGGCAAACAAGAATTTTTAGACGCGATAGTAGGTGAGGATACTACTGCACGAAACACATTGAAAGAATTGCTTGATCGTCAACTAGAGCAGTTCTATAAACCGGAGCCGGGTGCGTATGCTCGATGGCATTAAGACATAATGGTAAAAATATATAATGTCCCACAATATATCTTCTAAGTCGTTATAGAGCGGTCTTAGGGAAATCGTAGCATTGCACAGGTAATACGGGATCGTCACGTTTTAACCTGTAAAATCAATAAAAATTAATTCTCCGGCCGATGCGGTTGCAATACCGACGTATCAATAGAAACCGGATGGCTCGGATCAATTACGACAACATCTTTCAGCGGACGGTCAACCGAACCGATTTCTTCCGTCTTTTTTGCCTCTCCCATTTTCGTATTCTGTTTGGGCGGAGCGGTAAGCGTGGGGGAGTCAGCTTCCATTCTTTTCTGCTCCCTGCGAAGCCGTTTTTCTTCCAAACGCGCCAAGACTTCTTCTTTCGGCTCACCTAAATACCATTTCCTCCCACCCTTCTCTGATGCTTCCGTATATACCCAATCTTCAATTATCTTGAGCGGTTTATCCGGCTTCGCCGGTTTATTAACAGATACCGTCTCCTCAAGCTGATTCGCCCCTTTCCCCTCCTCTACCGGCGTCTTTATCGCTAAACTCTGGCCAGCCTGCAAAATCCCTTTGGCTTGTTTGATCGCTTCTTCCGCTTCCCGCTTCTGCCGATACCCCCCGGTTTCCTCAATCATCTCTTCTACCTCACTTCGAGGGCGCGAATATCGCTGACGGGAAAAATCGATAATCTCCTCCCGATGCGACTCGGATACCTGCCGCGACGGTAATGTTTGCGCGGAAAACGCCGGTTCGGCAATCCCGTCTATCAGCAGCTTAATATAGATGTGAGCTATCTGTAAGTTGATCATGTCGTTCGTGTCAAATACCGGCGCGAACTCCTTTACCAAAGCTTCCGCGTCCGGACTTCCCAGTCGGAACGCGATTAAGGATCCCACATTGCCGATCACCGCGTCCTTTACCTCTTCCGACATCTGCGCGATATACTGATGCGCGATAGTCAGCCCTAGATTGTACTTGCGCGCCTCAGACAAAATGGTGGCAAACGATTCGGTGGCAAAGTTCTGGAACTCATCAACGTACAGAAAACAGTTCGGTCTTTGTTCGCTAGGGGCATCAGCACGACTCATCGCTGCCAACTGTACCTTGGTAATAATCATAGCGCCCAGTAGAGCCATATTATCCTCACCGATCTTTCCTTTCGACAGATTGACGATCAGAATCTGCTGTCGATCCATAATCTGACGGATGTCAATCGTTGAATGAACCTGGCCGACAATATTCCGGATAGTCGGCGTTGAGAGAAACTGACCGACTTTATTGAGAATCGGACTAACCGCCTCAGTGCGCATCTTATTGTCCATCGCTCCGAATTCATTCACCCAAAAATCACGGATTACCGTATCTTTAATCTGGTCGATAATCCGCTCCCGGAAGGCCGCTTCCGTCAGCATCCGCGGAATACCGAGCATTGTGGCGTTTTCCGAATCCAGAAGCGCCAGCACGGTATTTCGCATGATATGTTCCAGCCGCGGCCCCCAGGATTTCCCGAAAATCTTCTTAAAAATACCGACAAAACCGGACGCCACCATTCCCTTAAAGTCATCATTTACCTTTTCCAATAGATTGAAAGCGACCGGCCACTCCCGATCGGACGGGTCCAGCACTACCGTGTCCTGAATGCGGTTCGAGGGAATGCTATGTATCACTTTATCTGCCAGCTCCCCATGCGGATCCACGAGAATCACGCCCCGGCCTTCGGTAATATCATCAATAATCATGTTCTCCAGCAAGGTTGACTTACCGGTACCGGATTTTCCAATAATATACACATGCCGCATCCGGTCGTTCAGCTTGATGCCAAACTCCTCCTGATGATTGCGAAAATCGGTCTTCCCGAGCACGGTAAGCTCTTTCGGGTTCACTTCGCTCTTAAGCGGCAGCTGGAATGGTGCCTCACCCTTCTTGCTACCCGCCCAACTGATTGCCGATGTCTCCACCGCTTCGCTGGGAAAATGGTATACGGACGCCATCTCTTCCGTATTTAAGACGTTGCCGCGTTCCTCAAATTCACGGGTGACATACTTTTGCCAGAAGGCGTAATCATCAGTTGGAATTTCACCTCCGCGAAAGCCGTTGAGATTGGTACTATTAAACTGCTTAAAGGCGGCTAGAACCGCCTGCACCCGCGACTGGGCAGTAGCCGCATCCGGAGCGATTGCCAACAAACGGAAGATCGTCTCATAACCCAATTTGGTAATTTTCGTCTCCACACCTTTGAGCGCCATCTCCTCCGGTGTGGATAACTTGGCCGCGTCTTTAAGCGCGCCTACCTCCTCCCCGCTCCCCGATCCCGGCTGAATAATCTCCTGCACCACCCGATAGGTCATTCGTAACGCTTTTCCGGGCAGGCTGTGCTGGAACACCGCCGGATCCTTGCCGGCCCGTACTGCTCTGGTGTACTCAACCCCTTTGGATTGCCATTCATCCCCTACCGGCCGGGTCACGATTTCCAGCCAAACCTGTTCTTCACCGTCCAGACCGGCCATTACTGCCGCAATACCGGCCAGCGGATCCACTTCAAAGGAAGCGTAGGTTTTGATGGGATAGACATCCGGCCGGGTCAGATTGATCCGGGTACTGGCAACATGCATTCCCTCCAGCTTGGCCCGACGGGTGTAATCGGTCTCCTGGGTAATAATCAGATTAGGATACTGGGCGTACAGTTGACTTTCAATAAAATCCCGCAGATGCAGCGGCGTGAAGACATAAAAGGTAATCGACTCTTTCTTGGCAACCAGCTCGAAGCTGACATGTTCCTGAACGGCCGGATCGTTTCGATAGATTCCGTGCAAGGCCGCGAAAAACTGCTCCGCCGACTGCGGCTTTTTATCGTTTTGTTTGGGGACCTGGATGGCTAGAAGAACAAAAGTCTGAGAGGCCAGCCATTCGGCCCGGCGCTTCATTTGGAGTATCCTCATCCTTTAATCTTACAGGACATTGTCAATAACGGCCCAGTGAGCCGGCTGCTCCGCCGGAATCATGATCAGTACCTTATCACCCGGCCGCACGTTAAACAGGGACATATAGTACGTCACCGAGGCGGTGAGAATCTTATAGGTGTTCCCGTCTTCGGCATCCACCACGTACTGGTTCCCTTCCGCCCGCAAAACTCCCGGCACCGTCTTCCGTTCAACCGGACCCAACTGCTTATAAAAGAATTTACCGTCCGGCGTAATGTACAGCTTGAGCGGATCACCCTCCACCAGCTTGCTTTTGCTGGCGTAATTGGCGGAAACCTGATAGCTTTTGCCGGAGTAGTCGATCATCCGTTCGCCATCAAACACTCCTTCAATCCCCTGCTCGCTTCCGTTTTGAGCCTGGAAATAGGCGCTTTCCTGTTGGGCATACTGCGCGTCGGTACCGAGAATTTGGCGCAGATCGCGTAAATCCTGCTCCAAATTATCCAGCAGATGGGTCACGCGCTCCATGTCCATTTCTGTATTTGCGGTATACATTTGTATGTATTACTTATATTTATGAAAAGGATGAAAAGGAGTAGCGATGCCGCCTTGCTCCTTTCTTCTCAACTAGAATAACATACTTTTTGATCTCAGACGAATCTCCGCCTCTACCAGCTCCCGATCCCGACCGTATTTCAGACGGGAAAGTTGGCGGATCGCTTCGCCAATCTGAGCGTTCTCATGAGGATCCGGCGGGTAAGCAGTGACATTAAACGGCTGACTGGGCGTACCGTCAACGAGCAGTTTAATGTAAAAGTTAAACTTCTCAGTATTAACCAGGTCGTCAATGCCGAGCGGATCAAACTCTTTCTTGAGAAATTCAGCGTCGCTGGCACCTACCCGCCAAGCCAGAATCGTGCCGACGTTGCCGATTACCGCGTTGCGGGTCTCCTCATCCAACTGCTCAATATACTGGTTGGTGATATTCAGCGACAGCTGGTACTTCCGCGCCTCGGATAAGATAGTGGCAAAGGTTTTGGAAGTAAAGTTTTGGAACTCGTCGACATACAGATAAAACGGTATCCGTTCCGCCTCCGGCTGGTTTTGGCGGGAGAAGGCGGAGATCTGGATCTTACCGGAGATAATCATTCCCAGCAGCCGGGAATTAATTTCACCTAGTAAACCCTTCGGCAAGGAAACTAGCAGGATTTTGCGGGAATCCATTGCCTCCCGGAAGTTGAAGGCGCTCTTCTGCTGGCCGATAATCGGCCGCATCAGATCGTTACTGGTAAAGCTGGTCAGTTTACTGGTCACATACGGCACGACATTGGCCAGCGCCGCTTCACCGCCGGCTTTCTCCGCTTCCTTAACCCAGAAGTCTATGACCACCTGGTTGTTAGTGCGGGAGAGCTTCATCCGCCGGTAGTCCGGATCGGACAGGACTTTAGGAATCTCCATTAAGGTACTGCCAGACTCCGGATCGTCCATCACCAAGAGCATGGCGTTCCGCATATACTGCTCGAAGATCGGTCCGCCGGTCTGCTTCAAATCGTACAGTTTGTCGAAAATCGACATCATTTCGTTAATCACCATCGATTTCTGTTCCGGGAAGCGTGCGTCGTACTCCAACAGATTGAGGCCCATCGGCCGGGAGACATCGGAGGGATCAAAAAGGATAACATCCTCCGCCCGTTCTTTGGGAATATGGCGGAGAATCCACTCGATCGCGTCGCCGTTCGGATCCATATAGCACAACCCATGGCCGGCTCGCAGGTCCTGAACCACCATATTTTCAAACATGTTTGTCTTACCGACACCGGTTTTCCCAATCATATAGAAATGGCGAGCCCGGTCCGGATAGGTCATATATACCGGGATCTCCGCGCCGCGGAACTTAGAGTATCCCAGCCTCAGACCGGATTTTGGCAGATTGGTGGGCGGCGCCAGCCGACGGGCGCCCAGCCAGTGGATGTTTGGCGTATCCAGCTTTTTATTGGGAAAATGGAAGAGGCTGGTCATCTCCTCCGTATTGAGAATCATTGCCGGTTGCCGCTTGGTAAAGGACCGGAGAATATACTCGATCTGCAGCCCCTTTTTCTCCACACTGTACTGCTTGAAACCGTTTGATTCCGGCGCCTGAAACTGGGCAAAACTGGAAAGCATCGTCTGCACCTGGTTTTGCGCCTCGGCTTTCGTCTCAGCCCGGGCCACACAACGGATCTGAACCTTAAAGCCGACTTTGCTACTTTTCTCCACCAACATCTTGGCCTGCTGCTCCTGTAAGGCGGTCAGCCGCACATTGCCGGAGGCGGTATTATGGGCTTCATTGCTCTTGGCCTGTTCCTGTTGGTTCGCCATGGCGGTCTGACCGACCTCTTTCGCTAGATCCAACACCTTACCGCCAATATTGGATTTGGAATGGAACGGCCGTCCTTGCTGAATATTGTGCAATGCCTCCTCAATCCCCTTCTGCCAGCTTTGATCAATCGGCTGAACCAGGATCTGAATCGCCGCCTTGCCTTTCTGAACCTTGGAAAGAGAGTTAGTCAGGGCATTTAAGGGATCGTTTTCCAGATTCTTATAGGTTTTGAACGGAAAAATCTCCGGCCGGATCAAGGCCAGGGCACCCACCGCGCTCTCCTCTCCCCCATCCTCGGTGGTAAAAATATCGTAATCGTCCGCCGGTTCGATATGGGCGGAGGGATAACCGGCATGGATTTGACGCTCGATCTGGTCTTTGTATCGGGTCGGACAGATAACGTAAAAGTAGACTTCGCCTTCCTGAGCCACCATTTCAAAGCTGAATGTCGGCTGGCCGTAGTAGGCCCGTTTCCACCATTTGTACTCATGGAAGTGGTGCAGCGAGGTAAAGAACGACTCCATAACGCCGATCACTTCTTTCGGATCGCGTCGTTGTTGCTGTTGTTCTTCGGTATCCGACTCTTTGGGGATAATGACCTTGAACGCCTGCATCTGCAACAGACTTTGCTGCTTAATTTTTTTGGATTTATTGGCAATAATCAGGTAAACGATAATCAGCGCAAGCGCGAGCAGGAAAAAGACGACCAGAGTAATCACAACCCCGGCCGTCGGATCGGTTGAGGTGGACGTATCTGCCGCGGTTGTGGCAAAGTCAGCCATTTTTTTATTGAACCTACCTCAAAACTATTTTACCCTCGAACGGATCGAAACCGCTTATCCTAATTTTAAACCTTTTTCAGGATAGGATAAAGAGCTGCCGTTTTTCGTTCCTTCTCCCGCTGATCTCATTCTATAGGCAAGAATATATTTTGCTAACACCCAGAGACCTTCCGGATTAACTATCTGATCTCTATTCCGATTTATCTGTGCAAATATTTCTTCGACCGAAAAAGTCTGGGCCAGGGAAGTGCTTTCTCCAGCCTGAGCATTCGCAACTT
>JAGWZN010000048.1 GCA_018968785.1 Patescibacteria group bacterium | reverse complement strand
GAGAATAGTTTGAAAAAGACCTTGGTTCGCTCGAGGGTATACCGTATCCAAACCGCTACCCAGAACCACGATTCCCTTTCCGCCGTGCTCAGTCATTACTTTATGGGCGTAACTATCTACTCCGTACGCCAAGCCGGAGACAATCACCAGCCCGGCTTGAACCAATGGCGGAACCAGCATCCGCAGCACTTTCTCGCCGTACAGACTCATGTTACGGCTACCGATAATACTGATCGTTGGCCGATCAGTCAGTGTAATATCACCGGAAAAGTAAAGCGGATCCGGGATCGGTTTGACTTCCTTCAAAAGCGGTGGATAGCCGGCATCGGCGGGGGTAAGCAACTGGGACATAGATTTTTTGTACCAGCTTCATTTGCCTCCGGCAAGCTATTTCACTTTTTCTCTTTTTGAAATATCGAAATATTCAATTTCACAGCCTGCCTTCCAATTTCTTCCTGCAATAGTTGCGCGTAGAGCAATAGTCCAATCGTCTCCATATTGCCGTGCTGCTCATGACCGAGAATATTGCCGCCGCCCCGAATCTCCAGATCACGCATGGCAATCGACCAGCCGCTGCCCAAGGTATCGGCCTCCTGGAGAGCTTCCAGCCGGCGCCGGGCATTTTCGGTTACCACCACTTTTTCTTCATCCGGCGTGTATCCGCTTCGTTCCACTCCGAAGAGGAAGAAGTAGGCATACGCCTGGAGGCTGCGGCGTCCGACCCGACCGCGCAGTTGGTATAAATCAGACAGACCGAACCACTCACTGTGCGTCACAACTAAGGTGTTTGCTAATGGGCTGTCCAAACCGTGCTCGACAATACTGGAGGCAACCAGCACCTGTATCTTTCCTTCCAAAAAAGTTGCCATAGTAGCCGCCAATTCCGTCTCTCCCATCTGGCCATGCGCCATGCCAACCGCTACTTCCTTATTCTTTGGACTGACTTCGCCTTTGTTGTCCCGATAGAGAACCGGCGTATAACCCTCGGCTTTCAGCAGCTCCACAACTTTATTTTCCACCGATGCCAGCGACTGCACCCGATTGTGCACTACATACACCTGTCCGGCCCGTTCCATTTCCCGCTTTAAAGCGGCCGCGAACATCTGGTCCTGATACGGGCCGACCACCGTTTTTACCGGTTGGCGGCCGTGGGGAGCGGTACGCAAAATACTCAGACCACGCAGTCCGGACAGACTGAGGGAAAGCGTGCGGGGAATCGGCGTAGCGGAAAGCGAGATAACATCCAGATGAGGACGGATCTCCTTTAGCCTCTCTTTCTGCGCGACGCCCAACTTCTGTTCCTCATCCAGAATCAGCAGTCCTAAATCTTTAAAAACCACGTCTTTACCCAATAGCCGATGGGTGCCAATGACTATATCAATACTACCGGCAGTCACTCCAGCAATTACCTCTTTTTCCCGGTTCTTTGTGAGACGGCTGAGATGCTCCACCGTCACCGGCAGCGGCGCCAATCGTTGCCGCAAGACTGCGAAGTGCTGTTCAGCCAGAACGGTAGTAGGCGCAATGAGGGCGACCTGCTTGCCGGCCGCCAATACTTGGGCTGCCGTCCTGAGCGCGACTTCGGTCTTTCCGTAGCCGACATCGCCACAAACCAACCGATCCATTGGCACCGTGCCGGCCAGCTCGGCGTAGATCTCCTTCATCGCCCGGTTCTGATCTTCCGTTAAATCAAAATCGATTCCTTCTATCACGCGCCGTTCCCACTCCGGATTGAAGGGATACGGCAGGCGTTCAGTTAGCTGCCGGCTGGCATAGATTTTTAATAACTCCCGAGCGATTTTAATTAAATCTTTCTGTACCCGCTCTTTTGTATGCTGCCAGCTTTTCGAATACAAGCGGGTCAGCCGGGGATGCCGGCTACCGATATACGGCATTAATTCTCCCTGACGAGTTAAGGGAAAGAGCAGCCGGTCGTTGCCGGCGTACAAGAGGCAGGCAAACGATTGATCGCCCTCTTCCTGAAGAAAACGGGTTTCAATCCGCTCGAACATTCCCACGCCATGGTACGGATGCACCACGTACTCGCCCGGATGCAAAGTACCGTGTTCGGTCGGTATCTCGTTTGGCCATAGTTCCGGCACCGTTTCGATTTTCTGCCAGCCGTGCTTGTCACTCTTTTCAACTTTCTCCAACTCTTCACCAAAAAAATGAAACCGATAAGGCGCGGTCGCGTTAACCGGCCAAACAATTACGGTATCGCCCAGTATTTGAAAATCACCCGGATTATGGGCCGGGACTGTTTCCCAATAGGAGTGTCCCCGCAAAAACTGTACCAATTCGGAATGGGTAGGCATACTTACTATGCTAGCAAAGTTTTGATCGTTTTGCTTGTGTATGAATAATTATGAATTTTTCCTATTTTTTCATACACTGTGTTTACAGCCGTAAATAAGTATTGACAAGACGGTTGTATGCTGATACTATACTTGATAGATATTCGGTTGGTATATCTATCTACGCAGCCAACGATCTTTGCCCCTCCTTTGGATCGGGCCCGCAAGGGCCGGCCCGTAGATAGATACACCTTCCGAAAACAAATACATCTGTCAAACGGCAGATGTATTTTTGGATAAACCGTATTTTGTTCTCTTTTAGCTGTCTATGCCCATCGATCGGGCGGTGCCGGCAATGATCCGCATCGCCTCTTCTTTGCTACGGGCAGAGAGGTCGGGCATTTTGGTCTCAGCGATTTTCTCTAACTGCTCCCGGCTCAGTTTTCCCACTTTAACCTTCTTCACGCTAGCCGATCCGGACTTGAGTCCCAACGCCTGCTTAATTAGAACGGCTGCTGGCGGTTGTTTTAAGATAAACGTAAAGCTCCGGTCTTCAAAGATGGTAATTTCCACCGGAATGATCGTGTCTCCTTTGTCCCGGGTCTGTTCGTTAAACTTGGTGCAGAACTCCATAATATTCACGCCTTGCGGACCGAGAACCGTGCCAACCGGAGGAGCCGGATTGGCTTTACCGGCGGGACATTGGAGCTTGATAATCGCTTTAATCGGTTTTTTCTGGACTGCCATAATTAGTTCCTCTTGACGTTAAACGCGTTTTAATTGCAAATAATCGAGGGAGACCGGCGTTTCCCGACCGAACATTGAAACCAGTACCTTAATCTTCCCCTTTTCGGCATCGACCTCATCCACTTTTGCCTGGAACCCTTTGAGAGCACCGTCAGTAATTTGGACCAGATCACCCACTTGAAATTCAATTTTGTACTTCGGCTCTTCGGCGTGAACCCGACGGCGGATGGTCTCAATTTCGGTTGGAGACATGGGCGTCGGACGGACTCCAAAACCGATAAAACCGGTGACATTCGGAGTGTTGCGCACGACGTACCAGGAGTCATCCGTTACCACCATATCCACCATCACATAGCCGGGAAAGATTTTCTTCTCAACTGTGCGACGTTTGCCGTTTTTTATCTCAATCTGCTTCTCAACCGGAACCATAACGTCGAAAATCTTATCGCTCATGCCGAGCGACTCAATCCGTTGACGCAGGTTCTGGGCTACCTGGTCTTCGTAACCGGAGTAGGTGTGGATGACGTACCAGTTTCGTTCACCCGACTGTTTCCCGGTTGAACGGTTAATGACACGCCCCTTGCTTTCATCCTGTAATGTCTGTTCCTCGTCCATGGATACCTCTTGCTTACTTCGTAATGATATACGCCAAGGCGTGGATAAATAGATAGTCGACTACCCCAACAAAAGCCGTCGCCAAAACCATGCCGATCAATACACTGAAAAAGTGCTGAACAAGCACCGGAAAAGTAGGCCAGACCACCTTACGCATCTCTGCCTGCACACCCTGAAAGTACGATACCAGTCCTTTAAGCGGATTCATGCTTCTCTTTTGTTGAAGACGGAGTTTTTATTTCCAGTATCTTAACCTGGGTCAACTGTTGGCGATGGCCGAGCGTGCGACGCTGGCGTTTCTTCGGCTTATAGGTAAACACCCGAATCTTTGGTCCTTTCACCTGGCCAAGCACCTCCGCGGTTACGGTCGCTCCGGTGACAAACGGAGTCCCCAATACCGGCGCCGTGCTGGTCTGATACAGCAACACCTGATCGAACGTCAAGGCGCTTCCTTCTTTTTGTTCGACTTTCTCGACTGTCACTACATTACCGGGGCTAACCCGATACTGTTTTCCGCCGACCATGATTACCGCGAACGCCTTCTCTTGTGTAGATTAAGATTACGCCACTAAAAAATTGGCTGTTTGGATTCTACTTTACCAGAGTATATTTAAAAGGTCAACCTCTTATACCGTATTACCACTGACTGAACCAGACCGATCGCGATCGCGTTCACCAAAAGAGTCGTGCCACCATAACTGAGAAAAGGTAAGGGGATGCCGGTAACCGGCATCAGCCGGATATTCATTCCCACGTTCACTAACACTTCTACCCCGATTTTCAACATCACGCCAATACACAGCAACATACCAAACTCATCCTTGGCAATCCGGGCGGCTTGGAGCACCCGCCAGAGCAAAATACCGTATAACGCGATAATCCCCCACGAGCCGATCAATCCCCAGGCTTCAGAGATACCGGCAAAGATAAAGTCCGAGTAGGCAACCGGTAGGAAGTTAAGTTGGGATTGGGTTCCCGCTCCCAGTCCCTGACCGGTAATACCGCCGGAGCCGACGGCAATTACCGACTGCAGCACGTTATAACCGGATTCGGACTGATCGCGCGACGGATCGATAAAGCTGGCCAGCCGATCCTTCTGATATCCCTTCAGAAGGCTGGAAAAGGGGTGGGTACCGTGAAAAGAAAGGGCGAAAACCCCCACCAAGAGAGCAATGCCACCAATCAGCACCCACCGCTCTATCCGGGTAATACGGGCTTGGAATACCATACCGATACCAATTGCCGAGATTACAATAGCCGTTCCCAGATCCGGCTGAAGCACTATCGCCAGTACCGGCACCAGCAATAACAGTATAAGAGTCGCGAACCGGGAAAACGAGATAGCGTGGATTCCTTTCGCCAGCAAAGCGGCCAAAACGATAATCATAATGATCTTCTCGCCTTCCGCCGGCTGTAACTGGAAGAAGCCTATGCTAATCCACCGCTGGGCGCCAAAATCGCTTTTCCCCACCAGCTTTACCGCGATCAGACCGAGTAAACCCAAGACATACAACCAGGAAGCCCAGCTCTTAAGGCTCCGGTAGTCAATAAAGGTCGCGACCGCCATCAGTACCACACCCGCGGCCGCGTACATTGCCTGATGGATATACAGCGAACTGCCTTGAGAGTTAATCGTCAGCGTATAGATCACTATCACGCTTACCGGCAGTAAAAGCAACGGCACGATAAACAGTAACGGATCAAGTGTTTTGAACTTATTCCACATATTCTAGAACTAGTTCTAGTAAATGAAATCAACCGGTACCGGCTGGCCGTTCAGATCCAGTTCAATTGACCCGTCCGCTGACCAACTCTGTTTCGGATCGACTTTGAGAAAGGCGTCGGTGAGTATGGCCGGGTAAGCGGCCAATAGCGGTTCAATAATGGCCCGCTGGCCCGGTCCGGCCCGCAGGATTACTTCCTGTCCGGCTTTCAGGCCCCGTTCCTTCCGGGCCTGTTGGATCTGACGCAGAAATTCCCGGGCCAGCCCGGCTTGGATCAGATCATCGGTTAGAGCGGTATCCATGGCGACCGCCACTTCCTCATTCTCCTTAACCGGCAGTCCCTCCCCCGCTCCCATAACCACCTCCAGCACATTCAATTCATCGGCAATAATCGGAATAAGCTCTGGCGCTATTGACCGGCCGTTTTTTAACTCTAGATACGCCTTAGCGAGCGGTTGCCGAACTTTCACCTTTTCGGCCGCCCGCACTGACAGCCCCAGCTCCACAATCTGTCGAACCGTGTTCATCTGATGCTCCAGCTCTAGATCAACTGAACCGGCCGGTTCCGGCCAATCCATCAGGTGTACCGATTCCGGCATATCAGCGCTCCGCAAGGTCTGATAGATCTTTTCCGTGACAAACGGCACAAACGGCGCCATCAGCGTCGTAAGGCGCATCAACAGATCATACAACACAAAGAAAAACCGCTCGTCGGTTCGCTTGCGACTGCGCCGAAGATACCAGGTTGACAGTTCGTTAATATACTCCTCCACCGTTCGGCCGGCCCGCATGAAATCGTACTGATCCATAAAATCGCTTACCGCGCGGGTCACTGCCGCCTGACGGCTAAGCGCCCAGCGATCCAGGATTGACTGCTCCGAGCCGGCGCCCGCTTGTTGCCGACCAGTCGCGGCGGGGACGGAAACTTCCGCCAGATTGGCGTAGGTGACAAAGTAGTTTAAGATATTCCATAACAGCAAAACGCTTTTGCGAAACGCGGTTTGCACCTCCTTGGTATTAAACGCTTTCGGCTCCCCCGGCGAATTAACGGTGTATAGAAACCAGCGGATCGCGTCCACCCCGACCGAGGAAAAAACCTCGGCGGGATTGACAGCGTTTGTGCCGGACTTAGACATTTTTTTGCCTTCGGCATCCACCAGATGCCCCATACAGGTTACCCGGCGGTAGGGCGACTGAC
>JAGWZN010000047.1 GCA_018968785.1 Patescibacteria group bacterium | reverse complement strand
GAGCGAAACTGTCTTTCGTTTCGCTGGCTCTTCTTTTGTTAGCCAACCCGCCCCCCGTCTTCCGCCGCACCTGTCTGGCGGCTATTCGGGCGGCAGGGAGAGGAGACCAGATGTGAAAAGTGTAGTGCGGTCAGCCCAGGCTGGCTAGCGGATAAAAAACATCTCTCATCAGTGTTAACTTTTTCTGGGCGAGAATGGCTATTTTCTAAAATTATCAATTTAGGTATAGTGAAAAAGAACTTAACCATTTTTTATGGCCGAACTTCTTCCTCTCGATAAAGCCGCCGCGCAGGTGGGTAAATCGGAAGTTACCCTGCGCCGCTTGCTAAAAGCCGGAAAGATCCCGTTTGAAAAAGAGAAGACGTTGACCGGATTTGTGTACCGGGTTGATCCGGATACCGTGCGAGCCTACTATCGGATCCGGGAGGGCAGTATTGAGGATTTGGCGCGCGCTGCCGGAGAGAACGGCGAATCGGAAGATGACGCGCGCTCCGAATCGTCTCGAAAGTCGGTACGGGTGGCGGTAGCCGGCGAGACCGGCGGTGCCCATGAATACTGGCAGAAAAAGTCGGACATGTACGAAGAAAAGTACAATGCCGAGGTGATGAAACACGCGCAGACCCGGGAAGAGCTGGGAGTCTGGCGCGGCCGGGCCGAACAGGCGCAGGCAATGTTGATGAAGCTGCTACCGGCGCCCAATCACGTTGAAGTCAAGCCGCCGCAACCATCCGAAAAACCGGCCCCGGCCGATACCGACGCAAACAGTGGAGTAGTCTGGGCTTGGCTGCTATCCGGCCTATTGATTCTCTTACTCCTCGTGGCGGCGGGGGTGATTATCTATCTTCGGGTTATCGCTCGATAACCCGTAACCCGCGCGCTTTATGACTCGATGACTCGTCACGCTAGCGGCGAGTCGTTATTTAAGTCCTCCGGCAGATTCGGAAGAGCGCTATTTTCATCCAAGCGGGGAAGGACGGTTTGCGTATCGGTTGGAACGGTCGCGGCGGGGGAAGCGGCCGGAGTAATAGGGGCAACGGGAGCGATAGGCGCGGCTGGCGGAGTCGGGAGTGAAGCGGCTTGAGGAGTAGGTGGCATGGGAGGAGTTGGCGCCGGCGGAAGAGTGGGCGGTTCGGGAGTTGGAGGCATCGGCGGCGCGGGCGGTACCGGCGGGGCGACGGGGGGAACGGGAGGTATGGGAGGAACAGGAGGAGCGGGAGGAGAGGGAGGGGCGATCGGTGTATCGGCAGGAGTGGATGGATTGCTGCCGGGAGTTGGTCCGGCAGTTGATCCGACATTCATTCCGCCCTGCATGTTCTGTTCCAGCTGGTCAACCGGTACAATAGCGAATGCCGACCGTCCGGACTTGGTTACCACATAAATTTCCCCGTTTTTTTCCACTTGTTCAAAAATATCCCGAATCCGACCCAGCGCGTCTTCTTCGGTTAAAATATGCTCCAAGGCAACTTCTAACATATAGCAACTTACTTCTAGTCACTCCCACTATAACCTGCTACACTATCCCTATGCAACATAAGATTACAAAACACCATCTTGCAAATGGCATCTCTCTGGTAATGATACCGTTGGAAAGTGCCACCTCTGTAACCACCATCGCTTTAATGGGGGTCGGTTCCCGGTATGAATCGGATCAGCAGCGCGGCATCGCGCACTTTACCGAGCACATGGTTTTTAAGGGCGGCCGTAAATATACTACCGCCCAACAGGTTGCTCAAGCGCTGGACGCGGTGGGCGGCGACTTTAACGCGTTTACTTCCCAGGAGTTTACCGGCTTCTTTACCAAAACGGCCGGGCAACATCTGGAGCTGGGTATCGATGTGCTATCCGATATCATGCTACACGCCACCTTCCCCGAAGTTGAGCTGGAAAAAGAAAAGGGCGTGATTATTGAAGAGATTAATATGTATGAAGATATGCCGATGCGCAAAGTGGATCAGGTGCTGAACTCCCAGGTTTACGGCGATACTGGCATGGGCCGGCCGATTCTGGGCAATAAAGAGAGTATCGCCTCTTACGCGCGGCAGGACTTTTTGAACTACCGGAAGCAGTTTTATCGCGGCGTGCAGTGCACGGTCGTTATTGCCGGCAACTTCGATCCCCGTCAGGCTACCAAATGGGTGGAACAGTACTTTGCTGAGCTGCCGGCCGGGGAGCCGTATCAGCCCGCTCCGGCGGTTTTTCACACCGATACGCCGCGCGTCGTTATTGAAGAGAAAGCGTCAGAACAAACCCATCTGATGTTAGCGGCTAAAGGGTATCCGCTCGATCACCCCAAACGGCATGCCTATCGGCTGCTGGCGACGATTCTCGGCGGTAATATGAGCTCTCGGCTGTTTGTTTCGGTTCGGGAGGAGCAGGGGTTATGTTATTACGTTCGGGCCGGGATTGACGCGTATCAGGATACCGGCATGCTGGTTGCTTCCGCCGGCGTGGATAATTTCCGGCTGAATTTGGCGGTTGCCGCTATTATGCAGGAGTTCGCGAAAATAAAAAACGAGCCGGTAACGGCTCAGGAATTGGAGCGGGCCAAGCAGTTCAGTGTCGGCAAGCTGCTCCTTAGCCTAGAAGACTCCGAGGAGGTGGCCGAATACTACGGCATGCAGGATCTGCTGCTGAAGCGGATTGAGACACCAGAGGAGATAGAAGCTGCCACTCTGGCTGTCACCGCGGCGGAAGTGCAGGACGTGGCGCGCGAGCTGCTGACGGAAGATAATCTGCGGCTGGCCGTCATCGGACCCCATCAGGACCAGATGGCGCTGGACCAGTTATTAAAACTTTCTTAATTTTTTAATTTATCCCTAACGAGTGCCGATGTCTGCCAAGTACAAAACCCACCCCCTTCCTACGGAAAAAACCTTTGTGATGGTAAAACCCGACGGAGTAATGCGCGGTTTGATCGGAGAAGTAATTAAACGGTTTGAACAGAGGGGTTTGAAGATTATTGCTCTAAAGATGATCCAGGCTACCCATGAACAGATGGACGCTTTTTATCCGAAGAATCCGGAATGGATTAGCCGGCTGGGCGGCAAGGCGCTGAAAACTTTTGCCGAGTACGAGCTGGATCCGGTAAAGGAGTTGGGAACTGATGACGCCGCCAAAATCGGCCAGGATGTCCGGAACGCCTTAATCGAGTTCATGATCCTGGGCCCGGTCGTACCGATGGTGATTGAAGGAGTGCACGCTATCTCGGTAGTTCGCAAGTTGGCTGGCGCGACCCTGCCGGTCTTTGCCGAGCCGGGCACGATCCGCGGTGATTATTCGCATGACGCTCCTACCGCCGCAAATATGGAGAACCGCGGCATCTTTAATATCGTCCACGCTTCCGAGACGAAAGAAGAGGCGGCGCATGAAACTGCCCACTGGTTTAAGCCGTCCGAACTGCATGATTACGACCGTTCCGACCACGTCATTATGTTCGGAGACAAGCGTAATCTCTAGAGCTCATTTTAGCCGCGCGAGCCGTGGTAATCATGATAATATGGAGGTATGCTCGACCGCTTTCCTCACCTCCCTGAACTAGGAATACTGTTCCTGGCCGGTTTTTTCCTAACCGGCGGTCTTACCTATCTTTTTTACCGGCTGGCGCGAGCGTATCAGTTACTGCCGGTGATCCGGCCCCGCGATGTGCATACCACCCGTAAGCCCCGGGTGGGCGGCTTGGCAATGTGGCTGGCGGTTGTCATGCTGTTTATCTTGGCGTACCTGATCGGCCATGATTCTTTACTGAACTTTGGCCGTCCTCAGCTTGGCGGCGTCGATACGGCGCTCTGGGCGATTCTGGCCGGCATGGGCATTATCTTAATTGTCGGTCTGATTGATGATGTTAAAAGCCTTACCTGGCCGTATCAGTTGGCCGGCCAGTTGGCATGCGCCGTCGCCTTGGTGGCGGGCGGGGTGACGGTGCCGTATCTGCGTGTACCGTTTTATCATGTAATTTCTCTGGATCACGCCGCTATCCATCTTCCGGCCGGCGGCCAGGTTTCTCTGTGGGGCGCTGTATTTACTATTATCTGGACTATTCTGATGATAAACGTCATGAACTTCTTTGATGGTCTGGATGGATTGGCTGGCAGTGTGGCGCTGACTGCCGCCATTGTGCTCTTTTTTGTCAGTATGCGGATCGGTTTTACCGCGGCTGTCACCCTTTCGGTAGCGGTGGCTGGGGTGGCAGCCGGCTTTCTGCCCTGGAACTGGTATCCGTCCAAGCTGTTTATGGGGACGGTGGGGTCGCAACTGCTCGGGTTCTTACTGGCTGTCATCGCCATTATCTCCGGCGGAAAGGTAGCGACAGCGGTGCTGGTGCTCGGTATTCCGGTATTCGATGCCGGCATTGTTATTGTGCGCCGCCTGATGGCCCATCAGAGCCCGTTTAAGGCGGATCAGCGGCATCTGCACCACCGGTTGCTGAAGATCGGTATTGCCACGCCGTGGGTGGTGGTGATTATCAATGTGGTGGCGGTGGTATTCGGGGTGCTGGCTATTGGTAGCGAGCAGACCTCCCAAAAAGGAGAGCTGACTATTCTGCTGGCTGGCTGCATGGCGGTTTTTATTGCCATAACCTACTGGCTTGAACATCGGAAGTCCATACTTAACAGCCAGGACAAAAGGGGGTAAACTGGAAGTATGGAACTGGACGACCCGGCAATCACGATTCTACTGGTAGAAGACGATAAGATTCTACAGGAGCTGTATGTCGACCGCTTTAAGGTGGCCGGTTTGAAAGTGCTGCAGGCGTTTGATGGTATGCAGGCGATGGAGCTGCTCAAAGCGCATCCGGAGATTAGGCTCGTCATGCTTGATATTATGATGCCGAAAATGTCCGGTTATGACGTGCTATTTCAGGTGCGGCGCAATCCGGCCTGGAAGAGCTTGCCGGTTATTATTGTTTCGGCGCTGGCCGATATCGACGACCAGGCGAAGGGTCTGCAACTTGGCGCCACCGACTATATTACCAAAGGCGAAACACTCCCGGGCGAGATTATTGAAAAGATAAAAAAGTATGCCCTTGCTCCGTAACGGATCCGATGAAGGCGGCCGGCTCCGGTTCTGGATTTGGCCGGTTTGCCTGGTGGTTCTGGCCCAGGTTTTAGACACCTTGGTCACCTATCAGCATGCTGATCAGGAAAGTAACCGGCTGCTGCTTTTTCTGTGGGGGTTAGGATTAAAGTGGATTTTGCCGGGGCTGTGGCTGGCTTTGTATTTGCAGGTCGTCCGCTTGGCTTCCGGCTGGTATGGACGGAAGATTGGATTATGGTTTCTGATAACGGTTGGTCTTGCCCATCTAACCGGTTTCCTCAGTTGGACGCCGATTAATGTTTTCTCGTCGATGATTACCCCAACCACTCAGCCGGTATTTATTTTAGTCTTTGCCGGAGTGATTGGCGGGGCGGGGTATTGGATGGCGGATAGGTATGTCAAGACCAGGACGGAAGAAGATTGACGCGTTTGTTAAGATTGACGCGTGGTGTCACGTCTGGTATGTTACACCTGGTATGCGTGAATAGCAAAGTTATCTGTAATCATCTACCATGAAACCTGAACAACCTTCGAAACCTGAACAACCTTCGAAACCTGAACAACCTTCCCAAGAAGGAGAGGTTAATCCAACAACAAGGCGTCCGTCTCTTTCACCTGGACAAGCAGCATTCATGGTGGGAGCAACAGGACTCATTATAGGCGCCACGCTGAATAGTCCAAACCGACCTAATCCGGAAAAGGTTCCATTGGATGCTTTGGCTGCAGGAGCTCCATCCCGCACTGAAACGGTAGATTATACACTAGATGAAGAAGATAGCACGGCCTATTCTGCTACTTCTCCTAATAAATCATGGCGGGTGAATTGGGGAGTGAAAGCATATCAGCGCGTACCGGATCAATGGGAAAAAGATAATTTTCTGGGACTTGGGGATGAAGAAATAGCGAAAAATAATCAATATATCCAAGTTAACGGTCGAGTATATAGGTTGCCTAGCCTAGAGGACGGGCTAGCTCTCGGGAATAAAGGAGTCGTAACCGATGATGGAAAGTTTATTGTCAGTGCGGGTAGAGATACCTTTCCTCCAGATATAAGAGGTGAGAGTCATGAGGTTTCATTACCGGATTATGGTAACTATTTACTACGGATTAACCTTCAAGACTTTCCTCCTATGGGATTACAGTTAGATCTGGTTGAAGTTGAAGAAGGTAGGGTTGAATTCGCTAAAATAGGTGGAGAGGAAGTAAAGTGGAACCCCCCCATCCGCATTTTACAGGTAAGAAAGAAAATCGTGGCGGTTAACGGTATCGGAGTAATTAAGGTTGTAGATCCTAATACGCTCGCGGTTGAGCGCTCAATCCGAGTGAATCCTTTTCCCGCTCCGCTTCCGTCGGATATGGTGGTAAGAGTTAAACGGGTAGAGAAAACTCCAAATAATCTGTTATTAATCGGGGATGCAATTGTGGATTTGGATTCCGATTCTTTTAATAGTGACGCTACAGCCAATTCTGGCGGCAGTCCCATTGGCCGGGCGAAGGATTATCTAGATAAAAATCATCTTCAAAATTTTGACTGGCAAGCGTTAGTTGACCCCCAAACAGGAGACACTGTTCCTTCTCTTCATCATTCCTCC
>JAGWZN010000046.1 GCA_018968785.1 Patescibacteria group bacterium | reverse complement strand
TATTCCGTCAACCGCTGAGATTACCGCGCCGGCGTACTGCGTGAACTGCGCCGTTAAGAAGCAGAACTACTGATGACCTCTTTTTCCTGTCATTATTCGGTTTCATCTCTCCAAGATTCCCGCCGGGGGTTCACCTTAATCGAGCTGTTAGTGGTTATTGGATTGTTGGCTCTGTTGGCATCTTTTCTTATTCCGACCTTTCAGCTGTTGCTTTCCCAGTACCAGCTAACCAGCGCGGCCAATCAGGTGGCCGATTACTTGCGTCTGACTGAACAGAAAACCGTCACCGAGCAGCAGGCGTACGGCGTGACTTTTTCTGCCGGTGCTTCGACCGTGCCGCAGTTTCAGTTTGTCTCCACGCCGCTTCCGAATGGCACGAAAACATCTGCCGGTTCCTTAACCTTGCCGAACGGTATCAGTATTAGCGCGGTAAACTTGAACGGTAACGCGGACATAATCTTCTCAACCTCCGGCGCTCCCAGTGTCAGCGGTAACGTGATATTGCTTGACGCAGCTAGGAACCGGCACCGGGAGATCGATATCCAGCCGTCCGGCGCAATTTTTAATAATAAACCGGAGTACTGATGAGTCTGACGCAACCGAAAACAGGTGCACGGAATGCGAGACGAGTCGGTCGTCCGGGCTTTACCTATCTGGAGCTGTTGATTGCCATCAGTCTTTTTACGGTTGGCATGCTTTCCGTACTCGAAATATTTCCGGTCAACCGGCGGTACTTAAACCAAAGCGCGGATTATACGCAGGCTGCCTATTTGGCACAGGAAGAAATGGAGACGATACGCGGCGTCAGTTATGCGTCGTTAACTTCCGGCACCTACGAACCGTTGCACGCGGTTGGTAGCGGTCCCACCGATCCGTTGGGCCAGTACCAGCGCCAGACGACGGTTACCTTTATTGACAGCCAGAACAACTGGCAGAACTCTGCCACCGATACCGGACTGAAACGGGTTGACGTAACGGTTATCTGGAGCGACCGTTCAATTCATTACTCCTATCTTCTGACCAGCTATGTCTATCAATAACATGAGAAAACCGGCCTACACTCTGATTGAATTACTGGTGGCGATTGTGGTCTCCGGCATTCTTGTCGCGATTGCCGCGGCGACCTATAATCTGTCGATTAAGTCGTTTAACCAGGATCAGGCGAAAGCGGATATCGCACAGAACGCCCGGATTACTCTGGATCGCATGGCGCGCGACCTTCGCCAAACGCCGGACGTGATTACCCAGTTCCCGAGCAGTCCGTCCGACACATCTATTCCGCAGCCGGGCCAGATTGAATTTGAAGACGGACACGACAATAATCTGAATTACTACCGTTACTATCTGAATGGCACAACGCTTATGCTGGATACGATCTCCTGTTACTTCCCGTACGATCCCAGTACGCCGGTTGCCTGCGATGCGGTTGGTAATGGCGGAATATCGCCGAGCAGCACGGTCCTATCCACCCAGGAGGTGGCGGAAAAGGTGAAAAGCCTGGCGTTTTACGGCAGCCAGCCGCTGCAGATTGTCATTACGACGACTGATGGTCTGAATCAAACATTCGTGCTGCGTACATCCGTATATGAACGCAATGCTTAAATTAAAACCGTACAAACCGAAAAAAGGGTACGCGTTAGCCACCATCTTAGTGTTGCTTGGTGTCGTGCTGGCGGCAGCGGCCTCTACCATTACTGTTTCCACCCTTGAATCGAAAATTTCGCGATCGGAGCAGGAGGGAACGCGCGCGTACTATGTGGCGGAGGCGGGTGCCGAAGACGCGTTGTGGCGGCTGAACCATCTGCCCGGTTACTCATCCGATCTGCAGGCTGATACGTTAAATATCTCTTATAGTAGTCCGCCTAATACTCCCAACACCGGTCAGAACTTTTCTGTGACTCTTAAGAACACCGCTGCCGGAGCCGGATACGGTATTATCGATGTGTACGGCTATTCGGCGAACAACACCTTTACAGCCCAGCGGCATATTACGGTTAATGTGTACCAAGGAGCGCCCACTAATACGGTCGGCAGTAACGCGGTGATGGTCGGCCAGTCACTTGATTTTAATAACGGCTCGGCCTCAACCACTATCTCCAGCGGGAATATTTACGCTGGTTCGATTACCGTGCGGAACGGATCGGTTAATGCCGGCAGCGGCAATATTCTCAGTCCTGGCAATCTGAGTGGCACTGTTACCACTACCGGTACGGTGAATACGGCCAACTATCCGCCGGCAGCGCCGACTTCTCAAGTTCCCGGATTTAACTTTAGCAGTTACACCGCTACATCCGGTTGTACCTCCTACTATGCCTCGGAAACCGATTTTGAAAATTACGCTGCCGACCATGTTGTAAATGAAACGGTGAATTTTGCCGGTCCGGTGACCTGTGTAAACGGCGGCCTGACATTCAGTAGTTGGCTGAGAAACGATAACATTGATACGATCAATATTACCGGTATGCTGGTTATCCTGAACGGTAGCCTGAACACGCTCGGAAATACGCGGGACTTTACCTTAAACGTGAACGATCCCGGCAACGGACAGTCGGGTATATTTGTCGAGGGATCAATCCATAATATTAAAGGAACTTGGAATGTAAACGGCGTTTTGTACTCATCCGCCGATATTCAACTGAGTAACTCGCCGGCATTGACGATTAATGGCGCCTTAATTGCCGCTACAACCGCCACGATTAATACCGGTTCGCCGATTAATATCAGCTATGTTGCCAGCCGGGTAAACGCCGTTTTCACCGGCAGTAGCCAGCCGTCGGTCGTCAATGTCCAGCACTGGGAAGACCAGTATTAAAAGTATGGTCCGGAACTGGCTCTAGGATCGTCCGCTCAACTTTTGCAGTGCCCAGCGGATCTGTTGATCGAGGGTAGTGGCATCGGCAGGGATCTGGCTAAGCAGTGGCTGAACCTGATGGGACTTATACCCCAGGCCTTCCAGGGCACTTACCAATTCGCCGAGCGTACTTTTGCCATCTTCGGCAATGAGCCCGATTTTTCCTTGTAACTCCAGGATGATTTTCTGTACCGCTTTGGCGCCCACACCCGGCGCGATGCTGAGAAACGCGCTATCTTGGCTGGAAATGGCTTTTTTGATCTGATCGATAGTACCGATGGAAAGAATCGCTAATGCCGCCTTCGGTCCGATTCCGGATACGGATAATAACCGCTCGAACAGCTCCAGCCCTTCCAGTGTCTCGAAGCCGTACAAATCCGAGATGTACTCCCGAACGTGGTGATGCAAATAACACCGAACCGCGCCGCTTGGCCGCCAGGCACCGGTATGTACCCAGTATCCGATATTATTTACTTCAATGAGCAGGCACTGGCCGGAGGAAGCAATGACGGTGCCTTGAAGTGAGCCGAGCATTACAGGTAATCCCGCAATTTATGGCTGGACTCGTGTTTCTCTAGCTTCTTAAGCGCCTTGGCTTCAATCTGGCGAATCCGTTCACGCGTTACTCCGAACTCCTGTCCCACTTCTTCCAAAGTATGCGCCCGCCCGTTTTCCAGACCGAACCGCATCCGTAAAATTTTCTGCTCCCGGGGCGGCAGCAGATTGAGGAACTCGTCAACATGGCCGCGCATCAGTTCGTAAATAGCCGTTTCTTGCGGTGAAAGGCTCTCTTTATCCTCCAGAAAGTCACCTAACCGTGAATCTTCTTCTTCGCCAACCGGCGCTTCCAAGGAGACCGTTTCCTGGGAGATTTTAATGATATGATTGACTTTATCCTCATCAATTTCCAGCTCTTTGGCAATCTCGGCCGGCGTCGGTTCACGACCCAGTTCCTGTACCAGCGTGCGCTGTACCCGGATCAGCTTATTGATCGTTTCAATCATATGAACCGGAATCCGGATAGTACGTGCCTGATCGGCAATTGCCCGGGTAATCGCCTGACGGATCCACCAGGTAGCGTAGGTGGAAAACTTAAAACCTTTTTTATAGTCAAATTTCTCAACCGCCCGGATCAGGCCGGAGTTTCCTTCCTGAATCAGATCCAGCAAAGACAGGCCGCGGCCGATATACTTTTTAGCAATGGAAACTACCAGACGCAAATTCGCTTCGGTCAGCTTCTTTTTTGCGAGTTGGTCGCCGTGTTCGATCCGCTTGGCCAGCTTGATCTCATCCTCGGTGGAGAGCAGCGGAATGCGGCCGATCTCCCGCAAGTACATGCGGACGGAGTCATCGGAAAGGTTGGGAATCTCTTCATCCGCTACCTCTTCCCGCGTTGGTCCTTCATCAACCAAGCCTTGCGCTTTGGCGACACGGGCGCGGGTGGCTTTCCGCTTATCCTGCTCGGTTAGCGCCGGTTCGTCCGGATTGAACTGCAAGATGCGGGTAGGGGACTCTTGAATATCAATTCCGCGGTCATAGCAGTAGTAAAAAAAGGCGTCTAGCTGTGGGAGGTCATCTTCCATTGCCGGAAATGCCTGCAGGATTTCTTTGGCCGTAATAAAACCGTGCACCCGGCCTTTCTTAATTAGCTCTTTCAGGGCGGAAATAAAGTCAAGAGATTCCTCGATGTAGGCTTTAGGAGGACGCTTCGTCATTGAAAAAATATTAAGTGGGAGGACAATAGCAACTCTTTTTATTATAACAGATTTTTCAATTCCGAAAAGAGCGCCTGGAGCTTGACGGTATCATTCATCTGCTGGGCGAGGCTTATTTCCTTGGCCAGTCTGGCCTTCGCTTGTTCTTTCGCGTCGCTGCGCAGTCGCCGGGCAATCAGGAAAAACTCTTCCATCGCTTGGGCCGGATCCAGTTCAACCTCGTCATATACATGGAGCAGTTCCTGAACGCGCAGAGAGACCGTTTTTCGCTCTTCTTCGTTCAGACTGCCGGCCAGATGTTCCGAGAGCGGAGCTGAACCGGTCTGTTCTAAGATCGGCAGAATCAGGGAAAGAAACGGTGTCGTTGGTTCCAGGCGCAAATCCGATATCTGATCTTTCACCTGCGGATAGATAATCGGAAAGGCCAGCAACAAGGCGGCGGCCAACTCCGCTTTGCCGGTCTCTCCGGAGGCAACCGGCGCCGCATTTGGCGCGGCGTCGGCCGGTTTTGACGGCCGGTCGAGGCGTTTCAGTGCTGTCCGGATATGCGCTTCTTCGGTTTGTAGCCGGGTCGCCAGCCAACGTACCCAATCGGTCTGCTCAACTTCGTTCCGGATGCGGGCGATCCAGGGCAGCAGCTCGCGTACCAGCTCTTTCTTACGGCTTGGCGTCAGCTCCGGTCGCTCGGCAATGGACTGGTCAATCAGCCAGCTCATAAACGGTTGGCGGCTTTGATAGGCTTCTTTCCATAGCTCCGGATCTTTCTGTAGACATTCGGCCGGATCCTTCCCTTTTGGCACGACAATAACAAACGGATTGAGCTCGGCTGCCAGTACCAGCTCCATCCCGCGCTTGGTCGCTTCAATGCCGGCTGAATCCTGGTCATAGGCGAAGGCGATATTTTGACTGAACCGTCCCAGCAGACGAACCTGTTCCGGTGTCAGTGCGGTGCCGGAAGAAGCAACCGCGTTGGCGTATCCGGCCTGACGCAGCATGACCACATCCATCTGGCCTTCTACCAGGAGAGCGGTATCTTCATCTTGAATTGCCCGTTTCGCCAGATGCAGTCCGTACACGGTTCGGCTTTTGATGAACAGCGGTGTTTCCGGCGTATTCCAATATTTCGGACCGCGGTTGGCGCGGGAGCTCGGATCGGTTGGCGATTCTAGAAGTCGGCCGGTAAATCCGACAGTGCGGCCGGTAATATCGGCAATCGGAAAGGTAATCCGATCCTGGAAACGGGTTGGTTCACCGGCTTTGGCAACCTCATCAACCGAAAAACCGGCTTTTTTCAAAGCAAGCGCGGTTGTCGTGCCAAACGGCGCGTAGCCGATGCCAAACTGCCGGATCGTCTCATCCGATACTCCGCGTCCGGCCAGATAGGCGCGTGCCGTTTCCGCTTTCGGATGTTTGGTAAGAATCGTATGCCACAGCTTAGCGGCGTAAGCGTTTACCTGATACAGCCGTTCCTTGGGCACGGTACCCTTGGTCGGTTGATTCTCCGGCCGGTTTTTAGGAAGTTCCACTCCGGCCCGTTCCGCCAGAAGGTTCAGCGCTTCCGGAAATGTCAGCCCATCAATTTTCATCACGAAGTCAAAAATATCGCCGCCCTCTCCACAACCGAAACATTTGAAAATACCCCGCTCCGGACTGACTGTAAACGAAGGGGTCTTTTCGTTATGGAACGGGCAGCACGCCTTGAAGATACGCCCGGCTTTTTTCAGCGGTACATAACTGCCGATTAACTGTTCAATCGGCAACCGATCCTTGATCTGTTCGGTTTCCGTCATACACATTCAGCCTAGCAGAATTTGATATTATAGAAACATGCTTGGCGCACTTATTTTTTTACTGTCAATCCTGCTTGGCTGGTCGCTCCTGGCTTTATTGCCGCTCAAGCTGTATCGATTGGAAACGCTATCGTACTCGATTATCCTCGGTCTGTTTGCTCAGAGTTGGTTGGGACTGTTGATTGCCGTGCTGGCGCCGCTTTCGCTGCGAATGGTCTTGATTATCGCGGTTAGTGCCGGATTAATTGTTCCGCTCGCTATCAGACGGTGGCGGAGGTTGGAACTGATTCGTCCAGCCGGATCGTATCTGAAGCTGATCTTACCCTGGTCGCTTTTTACCGCCGCGACCGTGACT
>JAGWZN010000045.1 GCA_018968785.1 Patescibacteria group bacterium | reverse complement strand
GACAGAGCTCGGCGCGCACTGGCAGGACGAGGATCACAGTCCGAAGTATGAAGGGGAGATTTATATCCCGCAGGACGATATAGATGTGTACGTCAGGAGTGAGGAGGAACGGAAGAAGCTGCTCGCGGGTGTTTTACGCTGCGAGGTAACCGGCAAGCCGTTTAAAATAACGCCTCCGGAGCTGGCTTTTTATATGCGGAACGAGATACCGATTCCGAGGATGCATTTCGATCAGCGGTTTATTGAAAGATTTCAGCTCAGAAATCCGCGCCGCCTTTTCTCTCGTCAGTGCGACAACTGCCATCAGGAGATTATCAGTACGTTCAGTCAATCAAGACCGGAAAAAGTGTACTGTGAGGAATGCTACCAGCGGGCGGTTGTCTAGAGCCGGTTCTGTTCGAGTGAGGCGCTATTTCATTAGGAAAATATAGCGCACCAAAATCGCGAAAAGCGCCAGGCCGTTGAAGAAAATAATCAGTCCAACCGGGGATTCCCAACTGGACCATTTATAGGCGTTCGGGCCGGAGATAGCTTTAATGCGCGCCAAGTCTTCCAGAGTTTGCATGTCGTCTTTCATACAAATTAATTAAACGGGTTAGATATCAAGATAGGTAATTGGGTGCTCGGTATGGGCGGCCAGATCCTGAAGCAGGCGGAAGAGGTCGGCCGGCACTTTATCTTTCAGCTCCTCCGGCTTGGCGGCAACCAGAAGGTCGCTGCGCCGCGAATCAAGTAAGTAATCGCCGCTCTCCCGCCAGCGCTCTTTATCGGTGAGCAGACTGGCCTGGCAGACCTGAATAAGGTAAACGGCCCAGTTGTTTTTCTGTGTGGTATAGATGTGGGCCTGCATCCACCACTGCCGGTCATCGCTGAACCCCCGCCAATCGCCGATTTTAGTGCCGTAGAAGCACTGCTCCCGCGCCGAACTCCGGCTGCCGGTGCGGACCGCAATCTCCTTAAATCCGCTCTCTTTCTGTCGCTGGCGGGCGAGGAATTCGCGCAGAGCCCGGACAATAATGGATGAGAGGTTCTCTCCGGCCACCGTCCGCGCCTCTTCGAAGACCGGGGAGTCTTGCTCGCTAACGTAAATGGTTTTGGTTGCCATATACATATATTTATACTTATATGTATGCTTTGTCAAGAGGGGAAATGCTGAAAACATGATCGCTTGTCAGTGAACAGGATCATAGCGAACCGGCCAGGTGGAGACCGGTTCGTTTTGAGCTAATTTCTCGCCCGTTTCAGTCCGACTATCGACAGGTAAGAGAAGACGATGGCGAAGGAAAGCAAAACGAGCAGAATTGGCCAGATTTGGCTGATCTCCCAACCGCGGAGCATGACATCGCGCAGACCTTGAATGCCCCAGGTCGGCGGCAGAATGTACGCCAGCGGCCTCAACCAGTCTGGCAAGCTCTGCAACGGCACGAAAATGCCGGAGAGCAGGAAAACCGGGAAGATGATAATCGGCAGAAACTGCACCGCCTGCCCTTCGCGTTGGGCGGCGGCGGAAAGCAGAATCCCCAACGACTGAGCGTCTACCGCCACAAGAATCACGATCAGTGCGGCCAGCCAGATCGAACCCACTACCAAGACATGATAGGCCAGGGTGGCAACCAGAAGCATGAGGCTGGCCTGGATAGCGGCAATGATGCCGAAGGCAAGCTCATACCCTAAAACAATCTCGGTTTCGGTAACGGGAGTAATCCGCAGGCGGTCCATCGTGCCGGAGGTGCGCTCACCTACAAAAGCCAGTAGAGTCAGCAGAATAGTGAACAAGGTCACGGCAAACGCCATAATGCCCGGCAGGAAGGAGTCGATGAAGGTGGCGTTCTTCGCCGCCGGAAAGGCGTAACCGGTATCAACGGCAAAGGCGGAGACCGCTTCCTGATCTTTGGCGTAATCCTGCAGGGCGGTGGCAATCTGGCTGCTGACCAGCGGCGCCTGCTGCGCTTCGGTGCTATCCAGATACAGTTCCAGATGCGCGCCTTGAGGCGGACGTGGCCCGACGGGGTGGCTATCAGCCGTAAACGAAGGTGGGAAGATAATAGCCGCCACCGCGTTACCGTTCCGCACCGACTGCTTGGCGGCCGCGGTGTCGTTATTATATGTAATAGAGAGGGTGTCGGTGTCGAAGTGATCGATAATCTTTTGGGCGGTAGCGCCGCAATCTTGATTGATGACCATAACCTTGGCGTGTTTATTGCCAGTACCGAAGGCGTAGCCGAAGACTACCATGGCTAAAATCGGCGCGATCAGCATTAAAGCCAAGGTGCGCTTATCGTGCCGCAGCGTCTGGAACTGTTTTTTGCTAATGGCGAGGATGCGCGGGAGTTTCATTGCGGCGCCTCCCGTTTGGCTAATTTCAAAAACACTTCTTCCAGATTGGAGACGTTGGCATCGTGAATCAGTTGCGCCGGCGCTCCTTCGATAACCAGTTGGCCGTGATTGATCAGACCGACCCGGTCGCAGCGCATCGCCTCGTCCATGTAATGGGTGGTGATGAGAATAGTGGTGCCGTCGCGCTGCATCTCACTGAACCGCTGCCAGAAGTTGGCGCGCAACTCGGGATCGACGCCGACGGTCGGCTCATCGAGCACCAGTAAGCGCGGTTTGGGAATGAGGGCGGCGGCCAGGGAAGCCCGGTGCCGCATGCCGCCGGACAGTTCGGTAATGACGTGCGAGCGCCATTTTTCCAGATCCACAAAGGCTAGCAGGTCGTTGACGCGGCGGTTCAACTCGACAGCGGGGATATCGTACAGCTTGCCGAAAAAGCGCAGATTCTCTTCCACGCTTAAATCCTGGTAGAGCGCCGTCTCTTGCGGCATATAGCCGAGCAGCGGGCGCAG
The DNA here is from genome assembly GCA_018968785.1 of Patescibacteria group bacterium. Lineage (GTDB taxonomy): Bacteria > Patescibacteriota > UBA1384 > CAILIB01 > CAILIB01 > REEB54. The sequence goes on along the minus strand of JAGWZN010000045.1, from coordinate 3,904 downwards.
TTTCGGATCCTGCGGTTGGTGGCCGAGGACGGTGACATCGCCTGAGCTGTGGCGGTTCAGGCCGGTCAGTACCCGGATCGCCGTCGTTTTGCCGGCACCGTTCGGACCGATCAGACCGTATAGTTCGCCCTTATTAATAGAGAAGCTGAGTCCGCTAAGAGCCTGGAAACTGCCGTACAGTTTGCGGACGGAATGGAAAGTGACCACCCGGTCGGTCATGCGGAGGTAGTTAGGTGTGACGGTTGCTGTAAGGATATTGTAACGTAGATGAAATACGCTGGAAATACGGGCGATGACATCAGAGAAGACGGCGGTAGTTGAGCGGGTAGTTGAGCTTCCGTTCCGATCGGCATACAATAAGGGCGAATAGGCGCTATCAAAACTTAATCCTAACCTAATATAGGAGGATATATGAGGCGGGCTGTGCGGAGAGCGACCTGGGGGTTAGCTCTCATTTTATTGGGGCTCGGTTTCCTTTTGAATTCGCTCGGGGTGACCGGCGCGCATGATTTTTTGGTGCATTGGTGGCCGCTCCTGCTGGTACTGATTGGACTGGGCGAATTTCTGTCGGGTGAGATTATCGGCGGCGCGTTTTGGGTGGTGATTGGAATAGTGGTGACCCTGTTTACCGATAACCTGGTGGACTATACCGGTAATGTCTGGGGCATTATCTGGCCGTTGCTGGTGATCTTTATCGGTCTGCGGTTCATGTTGCGGCCGGCGTACCGGCGGCGCAGATGGGAGCGCTGGAGCGAACAGGACCGTGTTTCTTGGGCGGCCGGATCATCCGCTATTTTTGGCGGAGCCGGCAAGAAGGTGTCGAGCAAGGACTTTAAAGGGACTTCGGTCAGCGCGTTATTTGGCGGGGTTAAGCTTGATCTGCGTGAAGCCAAGATTAGCGAGGAGGGAGCTGTGATTGACGTTTCCGCGCTGTTTGGCGGGGTGGAAATTCTAGTGCCGGCCAAGTATCCGGTCAGAATGGACACTATGGCGTTATTTGGCGGACATGAGGATAAGCGCGATGTCTCTAAAATCGACGAGAATCTGCCGACTATCGTGGTGCAGGGCGAGGTGATATTTGGCGGGATTGATATTAAGGATTAGCGGTTTTAGCCGGCGTCCTGTTTAGCGGGAAATTCGGATAGGCAAGCGGCAGGGAATCAGATATAGTAAAGGAAATACCGTTGAGAATTTGGCATGCCCAAACCCTCCCTCCTTTTGGTGTTACCGATATATAACGAAGAAACCGATCTGGAGCGCTCCATGCGCCGCCTATTCGCGTACGCGAATGAGCGGCTAGGCGGGTATAATTGGCGGATTATGGTTGGTGATAACGCTTCCACCGACCGTTCGCCTCAGATTTACCGGCGGCTGGCGGAAGAAGACCGGCGGTTTACCTATCTTCGGATCGAGCAGAAGGGCCGTGGGCGTATCCTGAAAAAAATCTGGCTGGAAGAGCCGTTTGACTTCTCTCTGTATATGGATCTGGATCTTTCAACCGATGTTCAGCACATTAAGCAGTGTGTGGATAAGCTGGCTACTCGCGACTATCAACTGTGCATAGGCAGCCGGTTAATGCGGGGTGCGAAAGTGATTGGCAGGAACCTGAAACGGGAGGTTTTATCAAGAATGTATATCTGCATAGTCAAGCTGATGTTTCCTTCCAAGCTTTCCGATTATCAGTGCGGATTTAAGGGTATTACTAAGGAAGCGGCGCTGCTGCTCTTGCCGCATATTGAAGACCCGACCTGGTTTTTCGATAGTGAGCTGCTGCTGCTGGCCGAGCGGCTGGGGTTGCCGATTTATCAGGAGCCGGTAATCTGGCGGGATGATCCGGGTAGCACGGTGAAAATATGGAAAACGGCTACGGACGACCTGGCCGGTCTGATCCGGCTGCGCCGAACCAAGCCGTGGAAACAGATAGATATGTCGACATGGCCATCCTAATCGGTATCGCCACTTTTTTCTCTACCCTGCTGGGCGGCTGGTTCGCGCTGAAGAAGCGGGATCAGTTGCATCTGATACTCGGGTTTAGCGCCGGTGCGGTAATCGGAGTGGCGTTTTTTGATCTGCTGCCCGAGTCGGTTCGGCTGACCGCGGGGTCGTATGATATTTCCGTCGTCAGTACGGTGCTGGCAATCGGATTTTTAATTTTCATGTTGCTTAGCCGGTTTCTGCTGCTGCATCCGCACAGCCATGAAGAAGGGTTGGAGGGTGAAATCCAAACCGGGCAACTGGGTGCCGGCAGCTTGGCGGTGCACAGTTTTCTGGATGGAGTCGGGATCGGACTGGCGTTCCAGGTATCAACCGTGGTGGGCGGCGTGGTGGCGGCCGCGGTATTAGCCCATGACTTTTCCGATGGTATTAACACGGTCGGCTTTATTTTAAAGCATCACGGCGGCCGGAAACGGGCGTACGGCTGGCTGTTGGCCGACGCGCTGGCGCCGCTGGCCGGCGTTATCTCCACCTTCTTCTTTTCGCTGCCGGGCCGGGAGCTGGGACTGGTGCTGGCGCTGTTTGGCGGCTTTTTCTTTTATATCGGGGCGAGCGATCTGTTGCCGGAGAGCCAGCACCGGCATCCGAAACTGGAGACCAGCGTAATGACGCTGCTGGGGACGGCGGTGATTTATGTGGCAATCCATCTGGCCGGATAGCGCGGAACGCGGACGCGCCGGTCGTGAGAGGAAGTACGGATTCGGCGTGGTCATCGGCTCGACGCTGGTGGTGGCGTTACTGGTGTATCTGCTCTCTCTGGCCGCCACGGCGCCGGTGGTGGGGCATTTTATTGAGACGGTGAGCCGGGTTATCCGGTCGAACACGCAGCCGTAGACAGCTAAAAATAAATCAGGTATTACAAGATAAACATTATTTATTAAATGGTATTATGGCTGGGTTTAATCATGATTTTAATTACTGGGGAATGAGGGGAAGTACAATAGTTGAAGAAAAAGACGGCAAACCAGATAGCAACTTTTCGGATGGGATGCTTCATGACGCACTGCGATATAGTCAGCTGCAACGAGAAAAACAAGCATTACAGGCTGGGCTCGCCGCAGTAAGAGAAGAAATACGACGACTAGAAGTAGCTGCCGGTATACAGCGGATAGACAGGACTGTTAATGGAGTGCGAGTACTACTTGAATGGGTTGAAGATCCGCGAAATAAAGGAGGACGTTACGCCATCTTCTTACCGGGGATTAAAGAACCTGCGCAACAACAGATTCCTATATCAGATAACCCCGAAGAAGTTTTCCGGGCGTATCAGATGATTTGCGCGCTGGCTGAGGTGGGAATAACGCCTGAGGAGATTCGTGCGGAAATGCTGAAAATACAGGAGACCAACAGCGCGGTTAAGGAGCGATCGGAGTCCGGGATACCGCGGTAACGACAAAGTACTGGCCGGTATTATCAACCTGGAAAAACTGTTTTGTATTTTTCACCGTCTGACCGTCAATAGTGCCGGAGTCGGATGACCAGAAGGTGGTCGGTGCGGCCGGGGTAGTCAGGGTTAAAATCGCTTGGTAAGTGTACGTATCGCCACCGATAGAGGCGAGAGTAGAGAGATAACTAATCTGGTAGCCGGTAATTCGACAGGCGCTGCCGGCTTGAGGCGAGAGGTACTGGCTGAGGTACAACTGGGTGAGCAGGCGGGGGATATCGGCTAATTTGGTGGAGTGGCTCACCCGCGCCGACGGATGGTTGGCGCAGGCGGTATCGGGCGGCGGTGAAACAGGGGCGGATTCCTCTGCCGGCGCGGTGGAAGGGGAAGTTTGGCTCTGGCGGCGGATATACGCGGCCGCGATACCGGCAAGCAGCGCCAGGCAGCCTATCAGTACCGTTATTTCTTTTATTCTGCGTCCGCGCTCTTTCTCCATACTTTTTATCTGGCCGGATTCGGCAATTC
>JAGWZN010000044.1 GCA_018968785.1 Patescibacteria group bacterium | reverse complement strand
AGTGGATCAGGTAGAGCTAGCGGCAATTGAGCAGGCTCAGGCGCTTTTCAAGACCGACTATCATGTCAATGTGCAGCCGTACTCCGGATCACCCGCCAATCTAGCGGTCTATACAGCCCTCCTTGAGCCCGGCGATCACGCCATGGCGATGAGTTTGGATCATGGTGGACACTTGACCCATGGCGCGCCGGTCAGTTTTACCAGCAAGGTGTATAACTTTGTCCAGTATGGGGTGAACAAGGAGACTGAACTGATCGATTACGATCAGGTAAGGGAGATGGCGCTTCAGCATAAACCTAAACTGATTGTCTGTGGCACGACTGCGTATTCGGCATTGGTGGATTATGCCGCGTTCTCCCGAATTGCCAAAGAAGTCGGCGCTTTGTTAATGGTCGATATGTCGCATGTGGCCGGCCTGATTGCCGGCGGCGTGCATCCCAGTCCGTTTGGAATTGCCGATGTCGTGACTACCACTACCCACAAGACACTGCGCGGTCCGCGAGCCGGCATGATCTTCTGCCGACCGGAGTTTGCCAAAGCGATTGACAAGGCGATTATGCCCGGACTGCAGGGCGGCCCCCATCTGAATACCATTGCCGCGATGGCTATCGCCTTTATTGAGGCTCAGCAGCCGTCTTTCCGCCAGTACGCCAAACAGATTCTGACGAACGCCAAGCAGTTAGCCTACAGCCTGCAGCAAGAAGGGTTTCGGTTAGTGGCGAACGGCACCGATACCCATCTTTTTCTGGTTGATCTCCGTTCGACCAAGTATCTCGGTCAGGAGGCGGCCACTGTTTTGGAGGACATTAACATCGTCTGTAACAAGAATATGATTCCGTTTGATGAGAACAAACCGACGAACCCGTCCGGACTGCGGATGGGAACACCAGCCGTAACCACCCGTGGGATGAAAGAAAAGGAGATGGAGCAGTTGGCGGCAATTATCGGTGCCGCGCTGAGGAACGAGCGGAGTGTGGAAGAGTTGCGGGCCGCAGTGGCAACGTTGACCAAAAAGTTTAGAATACCTTTACATTTTTAAGATGGAACCAGATCAGTTATTTAAAAAACGTCACTCTTTAGCCCATATTCTCGCCATGGCGGTGCTGGAAATTTTTCCGGAGGCGAAACTAGCAATCGGACCGCCAATTGACAACGGTTTTTATTACGATTTCGATCTGCCGCGCGCGATTCAGCCGGAGGACTTGCCGGATCTAAAAAAACGGATGGAGCAGCTAGCGGCCGGCGGACTTACGTTTACCCAATCCGTCGCTTCAATCGAGGACGCGAAAAAGCGGTTTGAGGGTCAGCCCTACAAACTGGAGCTTATAAACGACTTGGCGGAGAAAGGTGAAAAAGAGGTATCGCTGTACACTTCCGACACCTTTACTGATTTATGCAAGGGTCCGCATGTAGGGAGCAGCAAAGAGATTGCTCCCGGCAGTTTCGCGCTTTCGCATGCTGCCGGGGCGTACTGGCGCGGCGATGAAAAACGGCCGATGTTGCAGCGGATTTACGGTTTAGCGTTTGATACGCCGGCCGAGCTAAGCGCGTATCAACAGATGATGGAGGAAGCCAAGCGCCGGGATCATCGGGTGCTCGGTCCGCAGCTTGGTATTTATATGACATCAGATCTGGTTGGTGCCGGTTTACCGCTCTGGATGCCTAAAGGTGAAACGGTGAAACATCTTCTGCAAGCGTATATGCGGGAGAAGGAGCAGGCGGCCGGTTACCAGTACGTGTCCACCCCGGTACTGGCCCATGAAGGATTGTACCAGCGGTCCGGTCACGCGCGGTACTACGCCGATGAGATGTACAGTTTTGTGGATGACGAAGGTAATAAGTTCTTCATGAAGCCGATGAACTGTCCTCATCATCATATGATCTTTGAGAAATTGACTACCAGTTACCGCGACCTGCCGCTGCGGCTGGCAGAGGCCGGATGGGTGTACCGAAAAGAGCTGTCGGGTACGTTGAGCGGTCTGATCCGGGTGCGCGGCACTATTACCCAGAATGACGCTCATATCTATACCACCCCGGAGCAGCTGAAGGAAGAGTTTGCCGGTGTTTTGCGGTTATTTAAGAGCGTATACGATGAGTTGGGTATCACCGGGTACTGGTTCCGGCTTTCCTTGCCGGATTTTGAGAATAATGCCGAAAAGTACGCAGGCGACCAGGCAGTATGGGAGAATGCGGCGGCCGAAATCCGGGAAACGTTAATGAGTTCCGAAACTCCGTTTGTCGAAGTGAAAGGCGAAGCATCTTTTTACGGTCCGAAAGTGGATGTTCAGATCAAAAACGTCACCGGCAAAGAAGATACCATCGCCACCTGCCAAGTAGACATTCTGGTCCCCCAGCGGATGAACCTGACCTATATTGACGAACAGGGAAACGAACAGCATCCCATTGTCATTCACCGGGCGATTCTCGGATCGTATGAACGGTTTACCGCCTTCCTTCTCGAGCAGACTGCCGGCAATCTCCCATTTTGGTTGGCGCCGGTCCAGGTGGTGGTCATCGCCGTAAGCGATCGATTTAACGAGGACGCGGAAGAAGTAGCTGGGCAACTGCGAAGTTCCGGTATACGGGTTGAAGTTGATGATACCGGCGAAAGCGTGGGGAAAAAGATCCGGAACGCTTCCTTGCAGAAAATACCGGCTAAGATCGTCATCGGTCAGCAAGAAGTTGACAGTAAATCAGATGCCGGACCGGTGGGTCTGTCATACAGCGTAAAGGTGAACTGGCGCAGCGATCTGGAAGATCTGGGAGGCGAAGTGACCGAGTTGCAGGAATTGCGAGAGAAAATGGTGGCACTGGTTCGTTCGAAGCGACATTAAAAAACGCCCGGTGATCCGGGCGTTTTCTTAGCGCGATCCGCGGCTTGGCTATTTTTCTTCTTGCGCTTCAGCAGGCTGTTCTCCTCCTTCGGCCGGCGCTTCCTGATCGGTACCGGATACGGTCTCGCTCTCAACTGCAGTTTCGTCAGTAGTGTCAACGGTATCAAGCGCGTCGAGTTCTTCCTGGGAGCGCGGTTCAAGCACCGATATCAGCATTTCTTCCGGCTCGAGCAGAATAGTGATTCCGGCCGGAACGACCAGATCGCTTACCCGAACGACATCCTCAAACGTCTTCAGGTTAGAGATATCAATCTCCAGGTGAGGAATCAGATCTTCCGGCAAACACTCGATCTCAATTTCATCTTTCACGGTAATTAAGGTGCCGCCGTCTATTTCCACCACCGGAGCGGTACCAATCTGTTCCAGCGGGACTTCCGTGCGTAACTTTTCCTTCATGTTGACCTGATACAAATCAACATGAAGTACCGAATTCCGGCTCGGATGGAGCTGGACACTATGAATAATGACCTTGTGCGACTTTTGTCCGTCAACGGTTAAATCTACCAGGGTGGCGTTTCCGGCCTCCCGATACACCTGTAAAAAGGACTTCTCGTCTAATACCAACGGATGGCTTTTCTGCTTATGGCCGTACACGACTGCCGGGATCTGACCCTGGAGTCGCAGTTGACGAACTTTTTTGCCGGTGACATCCCGACTGTTCGCCTCCAAAGCTACGGAGGTGGTTTGGGCGCTCATGAAAAGAGGTTAGGACTGCTAATTACGGTTGAACGCTTTGGCGTAGTCTCCATCGAAGTGCTGTAGAGCTTCATGCAGGTCGATGATCTCGTTGTCGCCAATCGGCGGCATCTCCTGAGCAAAGGAACCCTCGCCTTTACTATAATGTACTAATACGGAAATACTGAGCCGGACGTCACCATCGGTATTAACCAATTGAAAATGGTGGAACTCGCCGGCCGGTTTCACATCCTCGTCCATAAAGTACAGTTACGGATACGAACTTCCATTTCGTTCTACGTGTATATTAAGCAGTTTTCAGAATAAAGTCAATTACCTTCAGGTTTCCAGCTCTCGAATTTGGTCGCGGAGCCGGGCGGCGGTTTCGAAATCCAAATGCAGGGCTGCCTGTTGCATCTTGTCCCGCAACTCTTCCAAATAAAACTGCCGGTCAGCCGGAGAGAGGCGGCGGTAGGCGGCTTTGCTCTCTTGCACGGTCTGGGTTTCGGTAACCGGCAAGGCAACGGTAATCGGCTTGTGCAGCGCTTTCGGCTTCAGTCCGTGCTTTTTATTATACGCGAGCTGAATCTCTCGCCGACGGTTGGTTTCTTGGATTGCCCGTTGCATCGAGCCGGTCTGGTGGTTGGCGTACATAATAACCGTTCCTTCCAGATGACGGGCGGCGCGACCGATGGTCTGGATAAGCGAGGTCTCTGAGCGGAGAAATCCTTCCTTATCCGCGTCCAAAATGGCAACCAGGCTGACTTCCGGCAAATCCAACCCCTCCCGGAGCAGATTGATGCCAACCACCACGTCATAGGTGCCTTGCCGCAAACTGTGCAAAATCTCGGACCGTTCGAGAGTCTTGACGTCGGAGTGCAAGTACTGAACCCTAATACCCCGATCCTGCAAAAACTCGGTGATATCTTCCGCCATCCGTTTGGTCAGGGTCGTAACCAGTACCCGCTGGCCCTTCTTAACCCGCGTATCAATCTCGGCGAGCAGATCATCAATCTGTCCTTCAATTGGCCGGACAATAACTTTCGGATCGGTAATACCGGTCGGCCGGATTAACTGCTCCGCGATCAGTTCCGGTTTGTTACCGGTCTCCAAGCGAATCGTCTGGGCGTCTTGTTTGACTTTATTCAGCTCGTACGGTCCGGGAGTGGCGGAAACGTACAGGGCCTGTCCCATCCGCTGCTCAAACTCGGTAAAGGTCAGCGGCCGGTTATCTTTTGCCGCTTGCAGGCGAAAACCGTAATCCACCAAGGTCTGTTTGCGGGCTTGGTCGCCGTTATACATACCGGAAATCTGGGGCACGGTCATATGCGACTCATCAATGAACAGCAGATAATCGTCCGGAAAGTAGTCGAGCAGGACAGACGGCGGGGTACCAGGAGCCCGGCGATCAAAGTAACGGGAGTAGTTCTCGATCCCGGAGCAGGTACCGGTTTCCCGGATCATTTCGATATCGAATCGAACCCGTTGTTTCAACCGTTGCGCCTCCAGCAGTTTGCCCTGCCGTTCAAACACTGCCACTTCTTTCTCCATATCCTTTTCAATCTGCTCCAGGATATCCGAGCGGGCGGTATCTTCGGTTAGATAATGCTTGGCGGGAAATATCTCCACGGCCGCGACCGACTCCTGGGACTGGCCAGTAAGCGGATTGATCAGATCGAGGCTTTCAATCTCATCACCGAACTGAACAATCTTAATCTGGTAATCCTCATACGCGGGAAACACGGTAATAGTATCACCCTGAATCCGGAATTTGCCACGGCTAAGGTCGATATCATTGCGCTCATACTGAATATCGCTCAGTCGCCGGGTAAGCTGAAGACGGGGAATCCGCTCGCCCCGCTTGAGCGTGATATTGGCCTGTCGGTATACTTCCGGGCTTCCCAAGCCGTAAATGCAAGAGACGGAAGCGACAATAATCACATCGCGCCGGGTTAGGATGGCGTGGGTGGAGGCGTGGCGGAACTTTTCGATCTCCTCATTGATGGCGGAATCCTTCTCAATATAGGTGTCGGTTAGAGGAATATACGCTTCCGGCTGATAGTAATCATAGTAAGAAACAAAGTACTGGACGCTATTTTCCGGAAAAAACTCCCGGAATTCGCTAAACAGTTGGGCGGCAAGCGTTTTATTATGAGCCATAACCAGGGCGGGTCGTTGGAGCTGTTGGATGACGTTTGACATTACAAACGTCTTGCCGGTACCGGTGGCGCCAAGCAGAACCTGGTTACGGTAGCCGACTCGCGCATTCTCGACAATCCGGGCAATGGCGGCCGGCTGGTCGCCGGCCGGTTGATACGGCGCGATGAGATTAAATGGTTTCATCATCCCCCTGTTCCGCGACGCGGCGGGTCTTCATCCGGGCCTGCTCGAGCCGCCATTTCTTTATTTCAGCGTGATGGCCGGAAAGCAGCACTTCCGGCACGGCCTGGCCGTTAAATACCGGCGGCCGGGTGTACTGCGGATACTCCAGGAGCGTTTCCCCGGTTTCGGCCGTCAAAGAGAAGCTTTCTTCCTCTGGTGACTCTTCCCGGATCACCGACGGTAACAGCCGGGTGACGGCATCTACTACCACCAGCGCCGGCAGCTCGCCGCCGGTCAGCACGAAATCGCCGATCGAGAGCTCGGCATCCACCAGTGAACGGATCCGTTCGTCAAATCCCTCATAATGGCCACAAATCAAGGTAATCTGATCATACCGCTCGGCGATATGACGGGCGACTCCCTGTCGAAACCGTTTTCCCTGCGGCGTCAGCAGAATGATGCGCCGTCTCTCAGGGGCAATGGCGGCTACTTCCGGCTCAGCTAATACTGCTTTCAGACAGGCGTCCATAATGTCGACCTTCAGCACCATGCCAGCTCCGCCGCCGTAAGGGGTGTCATCGACAGTCTTGTGGTGATCGGTGGCGCTATCCCGCATATTGTGGATATGCACCTCAACCTGGCCGGCCGCTTGAGCCCGCTTCAAAATAGAAGCCTCGAGCGGGCCCTGCAGCATATCCGGAAATAGAGTGATAATATCGTACCGCATAAAAATAGCCCTATAATTATAGGGCTATTTTTATGAGAAATCAATCTGTTAAGCGATCTCGTCCTGTGGGATATCGCTCAGCGCGTCGGAGATATCAGCCGGTTTCTCTTCGCTTCCCTCATCACCTTCCAGGTCTTCGTGTCGGCTATTGTACATGCCCCGGCCGCCATCCGGCTCAATAATCTTCAAATTCACCCGGTCATTTTTCT
>JAGWZN010000043.1 GCA_018968785.1 Patescibacteria group bacterium | reverse complement strand
TCGACTGAATGACAATCTGAATCGGAAACTCTAGCGAGTTCAAGAACGATTGGTACTGGTAGATAATCCCATTCTGCTCAGTCTCGGATTTCAATTCAAAGTTGATCGGCTCAATTTTTAGCACTGCCCGAAGCGAGCCGTCATTTAAAATCACCACGCTATCCTGGATACCGGCAATCGGCAGATGTTCCTGAGTCGAATTCGGAACGGTTTTGCTCATGTTTTCGGTTTAGCCGGCGGGCTTGCGAGAGTGGTTGCCGTTTTCGGCGCGACCTTGGGAATGGCGCCGCCGCCGCCTCTGGTGTCCAACAGATGGGCTAACCGCGTAATATCTTCCCGGCTGATCTTTTTGGTTGAACGGTTATGGGCTGCTTCTCCCGGATCGGCTACCGGGGAAATCAGACCGGCTTCTTTCCCTTCTTTATGCCATACCCTGGTTTTTGGTTTGATAATGAAAAAAACAATATATTTAATAAAACGGTACAGGGGCTGATCATTGAATTTACCAACCGCCAGAATGAAGGTAAAAAGCGCGATACCGCCGCCGACAAATTCATTTACCGGTGGCGGCAGAGTAATAAAAAGCACATAAGCAGTACCGCCGCCCAGCATTAAAATACCGAACTGGATAGCGGTAAACGGGCCGACAATGCGGTCCTCGAGCGTGATATTCTGCGGGACTTGGAACTGCATACCAAAAAAAATTTAAACAGCAGTTACAGTTCTTATTATACGTCGCCCGCAGGTAAAAAAGCAAAAGTTGAAAAGTGGTGCCACGGGCGGGAATCGGACCCGCATGAGATTACTCTCAAAGGATTTTAAGTCCTTCGTGTATACCAGTTCCACCACCGTGGCACAGATTTAGCGTATCAGAAACAAAGGAAAGGAGGAAGGGCGGTTGAGATGCCGAGGTGCCTCTGCTAGCTCTTTTTTGAGTTTTCGACTTTCCATCTTCCCTGTTTGTTTTGTGTCAGCTGACCCGGCAGGGTGAATCCGGCGGCCCGGGGATGGCCGCCGCCGCTCAGCAACCTGGCCAGAGGACTTACCCGTACCTTTTCCCCGGGCGAGGTGCGGAGGGAGCCACGTACTGTCCCATCTGCCTGCTCAACCAGTAATAGCGAAAAACGGGCACCGGGAAGCCTCGACAGCTCCGACGATATCCCTTCCATATCTTGGCTATCTGCTTGGCAGAGCCGCTGGTCCTGATGGGTGATGAGGGAAATGGCGCAGCGGTATTGGCTGGTCAGCCGTAACCGCTCCAAAGCGACTCCCAACAACTTCAGGCCGGCAATGCTTTTGCTGCGGCTGATTTCCTGGGATATCTGCTGCAGCCGGGCGCCTCGCCGCATCAGCTCGGAGGCGATATACAATACTTCCGGAGAGGTGTTGGCATGCTGGAAGCTACCGGTATCGGTGTAAATACCGGTCAGAAGGATGGTGGAAAGAGACGGTGTAAACTTAACGCCAAGGCGGCTCAGCAGCCGGTATACCAGCTCGGAAGTGGAGCTGGCGGTTTCATCTAAATATGAGGCGGCGGCCAGCTTGGCCAGATCTCCCTTCGGATGATGATCAATAACCGCCAGTTTGCCGGCACGTCCCCAAGTTCGCACTTGGTTCGGGAAACCGGTCCGGTCGGCGTCACCCGCGTCCACCACGATGCACAGATCAATATCGGTATTATTACCGCCATCTTCATAATGGCCGGCAAGGGTGGAAGAGACAGTATTCGATCCGGTTAAGAAGCGGAACGCTTCCGGTACGCCATCAGCCAGTACCGCTTGACACTCCCGGCCGAGTTGCGTGAGGCCGAGATACAAACCGAGCACTGAGCCGACCGCGTCGCCATCCGGCTGAATATGGGAAATGATCAGCGTACGCTGACTACGCGAAACACGCTCAGCTAAAGCATCCATACCCTAGTTTCACCCTAACTTATTGCGGCCGGATTAGAGTAGTACCCTCTTCCGGTAAAGAAGTCCGGCTGACTTTCAGATTATTATTCTCCTCAATCGGCAAGCCAAGCGCCTGGAAGAACTCCGGTGTGGCGCCGGCGCCAATCAAAAAGAGATAGCCCGGTTCCATTGCCTTCAGAATCGGCTTGAGCTGATCAGCCGTGTTGTCACTCCGCACGTCGACTACGAGAATATCGGTGTTGGAAGCGTCATCCAACTTTGTAACTTCCGGCTGGATTTCCGAAAGAAAAGTCAGCGTCAGATCATCGGCATGCATGAAATGTACCATGCCAGTGGAAAGATAATGGCTTTCACACTGGATGGCGGCAATATCGCACTCTCCGGCGGTGGTAACCCGGTAGTTGCCGATCCGCACTTCCGATCCGATCCGGATACTTTCGGATTTGGTCTTCGCGATTACCGTACCCGGATCAGAGTAGGAGATGTTCATACTTCTTCCTCAGGTTCTTCTTCCACCGCTACTTCGGACAGCTTTTTGCGGGTGGCTTTTTTGCGCACCGTTTTCTTCTCCTTTTCAGGCTTTTCTTCCTTAGCTTCGCTAGCCGGCTCCTGCGCCCGTTTGTAAGAAAGACCTAAACGGTGCTGGTCGGGATCGATGGAAATAATCTTGAAATCAAACTGCTCACCCATATGGAGAATAGTGCCGGGATCGCTAATCCGCTCGTTGGATATCTCGGAAATATGCACCAGGCCGTCGATATCAGAGTCAAGCCGGACGAAGACGCCAAATGGCGTAACCCGGGTGACCAGACCTTTGACGATATCACCAATCTTGTACTTACTGGCAGCTGCCTGCCACGGATCTTCGAGTAGTCGCTTAATCGAAAGAGAAACCCGGTTGTCGGCGGTCGATACGACCAGTACTTTCACCTTATCCCCAACCTTATAGTGGGCGGAGATATCGGTAACTCGACCCCAGGCAATCTCGGAAATATGCACCAAGCCTTCCAGGGCATCCTCCTCCGTTCCCAACTTGACGAACAGTCCGAAGTCGACGATACCGGTCACGGTACCTTCCAGAATATCTCCTTCCTTAATGTGCAACAGCTTAGCTTCCTGAAGAGCGTCGCCGGCTGCCTTCTCAGAAAAGATCAGCTTTCCTTGCGACGGATCAAAATTGATAACCTTAACCTGTAAACTCTGGCCGACCAGATCCTTCAGTCGGGCGTAAATTTCATCAGGATTGCCGCCTTCCACCCGTGGATAGTGTTCGGAGGCGAGCTGTGAAACCGGTAAGAAACCGGTGAAATCGCCCAATTCGATCAGGAGACCGCCCTTATTGGCGTCGCTAATCTTAACGCTCATTGGCTGGCCGTCTTTAGCTCGCTGCTGGAGCTCATTCGAAATACGTTCGCGGTCGGCCCGCCGTAAGGAGAGCACGATATTGCCCCGCTCGTCTTCAAGTACTAAAACAGAAGCGACCACCGGATCGCCCGGCTTCAATTCACCGGAGAGTACGGAAAGTTCCCGTTCCGGGATAACTCCAACCGCCACTCCTTGAATATCGACCCAAATACGAGTTGCCGAAGAAGAAATCACAGTTCCTTCCACCACGGCTCCCGGTATAAATGGCACGACTTTTCCTCCCAGCTCTTGCAGCAGGGACTCCATGGTCATGCTTTGCGCTCCACTTTTCTCGCCTTGCTTTTCCTCTTTCACCTCGGTTGTCGCTTCGGTCGCGTCGCTGGTCGTATCACTGGTCGTATCGCTAGTCGCGTCGCTAGTTTGAGCAGCGGCCGGTTCGGCAACTGCAGTATCGGCTTTCTTGGCCATAATACGAAACACTTTCTTCTGCGTTGGACGAGTATGCTCGTCCGCATACGGAGACGAATGAGTATTCACCTTTCATATGCGGATGAGTAGTCGACTACTCACGCTTTGGTTTCGGTAGGAACCGGGACTTATACGATATCACCTTTTCCTCTAACTTCTCTTGCGGATAAACAACTACCCGATACCGCAGAATGACAATCAACCAGATCACCATTTCGACCTCCTGGAGAAACCGCCAGAGATCCATGCCTAGAAGCGGAATCTGCTGATAGCGGAAAAAGAAGATAATGACCCCGAGCACGAGATTGGTCCAAGCGAAGTTGCTGAGACTTTCCCGCAGGGCGGGGCGAATTTTTTTAAGGAACAGGAGGGTGATACCAAGCACCAACAGGATACCGAGGACGCCGACATACTCCCACTGGTACTTCCAGATAGGCGCAGGTGTCATAGCGATGAGCTGGTGGCTCCAGGTGGAGAACACGGCTGTCAGCCAAGACGCGGCAGTGTGGAAAATGGAGTGTAGACGGTTCACTTGGTTCCTCTCTCGCTTTGGTGCCGCGAGAGGGACTTGAACCCTCACCCCATTGCTGGGCTAGGCCCTCAACCTAGTGCGTATGCCAATTCCGCCATCGCGGCCTACCTGCGAGTTCAATAGGCATCAGGAAGAGTATAGCAAATCTATCTGGTTCTGTCCAATTGTGTACGGGAAGATGGAGAGGCACCGAAGTAATCGCGGCCGGCTCTATTTCTGCCGGTTAAGCCAGATCTGTTTTAACCAGCCAAGCGTAAGCGTTGAAAGCGTAAAACCGATACTGGGAACGCAGGCGTTTATCCAAGGACGCGAAACATTAATCAGTATGAGAAAAATTCCGATTACAAGATAGGTGAGCAGCAGTATCGCCACTTTTCGGGCTGTGCTGGTTTCCCACTTTTTATCGGCCTCAACTCGTCTATTGCGTTCTTCTAGCGCGTTTAATCGATCCTCAACACTTTTCATAACCGCATTATTATCATGAACCGTATTTACTGAGAAGGTTTGCCCTTCTGTTCCGTTGATAAACGGTTGTCCAGAGTTGTGAAGATTATGTTAATTTACGCGTAAATCAAACCAAAGAGGCGTATCAGAGGGAGTTAAACTTACCGGTTCCGCTTATTCTTAAAACCGCCAAAACGAAATAGGAATACAAACTATCTCGACTTTGATACGGTACAAAAAATAGCTAATGTATCCCATGTCATTCGCCCGACTATACACAGCCGCCTTATGCGGCCCCCAGATCACTGAGATTCGAATTGAGGTTGATATCCAGCCCGGCTTGCCGATGTTCCAGATTATCGGTCTGCCGGACAAGCAGATTGATGAGGCGCGCGAACGGGTGCGAATGGCGATTAAGAACAGCGGTTTTCAGTTCCCGCTCGGTAAGATAACGGTAAACTTAGCGCCTTCTCATTTACCTAAGCAGGGAACAGGATTTGATCTGGGAATAGCGCTGGGGATACTACAGGCTGCGGGTAAGCTGCCTAGCCTGAGTAGGCGGATTTGGATTATCGGCGAGCTGAGCCTGGACGGTTATGCCTTAGCCGGAACATTGTTGCCGGCTATCCTGATTGAGGCGGTGAAGCAGAAGATTGGCGGGTGTATTATTTCGAGTTCGGCCGGTACAGCTCTTCCGTGCCCGCTTTTGCCGGTCGCCACACTTCGGGAAGCGGCGGCACGAATCGAAACCGGGCCGCTCCGTTTTTCCGTGCCCGTACAAGAGAAGAAGAAAGCGGAACCAAGGACAGAGTACTTGCTTGATCATGTGATTGGTCAGGAAGGAGCCAAGCGTGTTCTGGAGATCGCGCTTACCGGGCATCATCACCTCTTTTTATCCGGGCCGCCGGGAACCGGAAAGACGATGTTGGCACGCGCGGCCGGCCAACTACTTCCCCCGCTTACCCCAGCGGAGGCCATGGAAGTGGCGCAAGTTCACTATATTCGTGGCCAGATCTATGATATGCACCGGGCGGAGCCGCCGTATCGGTCGCCCCACCACAGTATTTCACCGAGTAACTTTTACGGTAACGCGCGGACCGGTAAAATGGGTGAGATTGGGTTAGCCCATCGAGGTGTGTTATTTTTGGATGAATTTCCGGAGTTTAAGCGGGAGGTGCGTGATCTGCTGCGCCAGCCTATGCAAGATCGGGTGGTTACGCTGACTAGTCAGTTTGGTCAGTACGCCTATCCGGCTGACTGTCTGGTCATAGCCGCGCAAAATAACTGTCCTTGTGGAATGTCAGGAGTGGAAGGTGAAGAATGCCGCTGCTCGATTGCAGACCTGCAGCGGTATCAGAGGGCGCTTTCCCAGCCTATTCTTGATCGCTTTGATCTTTTCTTCTATCTGCCTAAAACTAATCTTGACCAGTGGAGCGCGCAGCCAGCTGGTGAGAAAGAACAGACTACTCATCTGATATCGCGGATTCATGAAGGCCGTTTACTTCTGGCTCAGGCGAAAGAAAAAAAAGTTAAGTCGGATGTGTATGATTACCTCATTCGGGCGGTGGAGAAGTTTTACATTTCCGGTCGGGGAATCGAGAAAATTCTATCGGTTGCCCGGACGATCGCCGCGCTCGAAGGCACCGATGAGATAGGGAAGCAGTATATTCAAGAGGCGCTACAGTACCGGTACCGACTGTTGGGCGGTTAAAATCTTTCTTCTGGCCGATAAGTGGCTTTTCTGGTAATCTATGAACCAAGTAAGGTGATGTGTTTACAAGAAACTTCGGTCTGTAGCGCAGTTGTTAAAGTGATGCTCTTATTACGAGCAACGCGAGTAAAAAGAGCGGTTCCTTAAAAATATAGATAGGTGAGTAGAGTAGAACGGTCTGTAGCGCAGTTGTACAGACCAGCTCTTATTACGAGCAACGCGAGTAAAAAGAGCGATACTTGAAAATATGATGTGTTCACAAGAAACATCGGTCTGTAGCTCAGTTGGTTAGAGCAACGCTCTTATAAGGCGTGGGTCCTGGGTTCAAGTCCCAGCAGACCGACCATCCATTCTGCATGCAACAGTGTTGCGTGTAGAATGGATGAAAATAGAGCTGGGACTTGAGTCCCACCCTGCCGGAGGCCGCTTCCCGAGAGGGAAGTATAACCAAGTCCCAGCAGACCGACCATCCATTCTATACACAACCATGAAACCGAGCACTCAACGG
>JAGWZN010000042.1 GCA_018968785.1 Patescibacteria group bacterium | reverse complement strand
GCCGGAGTACCATGAGGTTGTGGTCTGGGGACAGCTCGGTGAACGGTGTAACCAGGTTTTACATAAAGGCGAGCGGGTTTTTATTACCGGCCGGCTGCAGACCCGTTCCTGGGAAGGCCAGGACGGTAATAAGCGGTATAAAACCGAGGTTATTGCCGATACCGTGATCGGTCCGGATCAGGTGAATAAGAACATGGGCGGCGCCGGTGACAGCCTGATACCGCCTATGCCATCGGAAACGGACCAGTCAGCTCCGGCCGCCGCTCCGGCCAAGACCGGTGCCAAAAAAGGCGCGCCAACTCCTGATGATGAAGAGATTAATATTGACGATATTCCCTTTTAATTATCCGTATGCCTACCCCATCCAACCGCCGCTTTGCCAGTAAAGGCGGCTACCCCACCAACCGCAAACGCCGCGCTCAGATCAGCCGGAAAGTCCGGGAGATCGATCATAAGAATTTAGCGCTGCTCAAGCGGTACACAACCGAATTCGGCCAGATTGAATCCCGCCGCCGTACCGGTAACGCGCCGGCCACCCAGCGCATGATTGCCACAGCGATCAAGCGGGCCCGCACTCTGGCGCTGCTCCCGTTTATTAACCACTAGTTCGGAAGATTTTCGTTCATTATTTTTGCCATGCTTGGAATTACCGATTTAAAAACCGGCACCGCTATTGACCTGGAAGGCGATCCGTACGTCGTGCTGAGTTATCAGCACAGCAAGCTCGGCCGCGGTGGCGCTATTTTGCGGACCAAACTGCGCAATTTACGCAGCAATGCCGTCGTGGAGATGACATTTAAAGGGGGTGATAAATTTGAAGAAGCCACGCTCCAGAAGAAAAGCTGCTCCTATCTGTATTCCGATAGCGATGGCTACGCCTTTATGGATAGCGCGACGTTTGAACAGTTCAGCCTGTCCCAAGATGAGGTGGGTGATAAATCCCGCTTCCTCAAAGAAGGCGGCGAAGTGCAGATCCTGTTTTACGAAGATAAGCCGGTCAGTATTGATCTGCCGATTAAAATGGAGTTTGAAGTTACCCATACCGAACCGGGGGTGCGCGGTGATACCGCCCAGGGTGGCACCAAACCCGCTACTCTGGAAACCGGCGCGGTTATTACCGTGCCGCTGTTCGTAAAGATCGGTGATATTATCCGGGTTAATACGGTGGAAGGCAGTTACGTGGAACGAGCCGGCAAGAAGTAGCGCGATCCGTTCTATTTTCTTTTAGGGCGGAACTTTTGTATAATATGGATATCAAGACAGTAGCATATCCATATGGTCGCATTTAATCTTTTCGGGGGAGGCAGTAAGCAATCGGACGATTCCAGCAGTCCGACACCGCCACCATCGCCTTCACCAACGCCGCCCGTGCCGCCACCGCCACCGCCCGCTCCGGATCCATCCGGCATACCTCCGTTGCCTACACCGCCGCCGGCTCCATTACCTTCTCCTACACCCGTGCCGCCGCCACCAGCGGCTGATCTAGGCGTATCTGTCGATGGCATTACTCCTCCCGGTTCGGCTGCCCCCGCTATCGGTGCTACCGATCCGACCGCGCCGGCACCTATTTCGATCGAACCGATGGCCACGCCGGTCATTACGCCAATCGTCCCTGATCCGACCTCAACCAGTCCCGCCGCCATGGATCCCGCCGCTCTCAACCCAACCGCTCCTCCTACGCCACCACCCCTTCCCGTAGCGGACGCTCCCGTCGAACCGGACAACCAACCGGCGCCTCCCACGACACCCGGCAATATGGAAACCACTCTCCAGAGCGATACTCCGGTAAGCGATGTTCCGGCGGAAGAATCAACCGCTCCGTTTGATTTTGGCGGTATGGAGACTTCTCCCCGGATCACGCCGGCCGCTCCCATTCCACCGGATTCCACCCCTGCCGCTCCGTCTCCCGCTGATTTCTTTGGCGCCCTTTCTTCTGCTGCTTCCCCCGCCACGCCTCCTCCGGCCGCTCCTGTTACCCCGACTACCGACTCCGTCGAGCCGCCGGATGAAACTCCGGCCAATCAGGAAGACCAGGTAAAGGAGGATGACACCGCCACCGATACCACCGGTACCGACACGGATTCAGACCGGGGCGATACGGACGATGCGGATGGCACGGACGACATGCCGGACGATACGGCAGGCGATAAGGATGAGGAAGACAACGACGATGAAGAGGATGAAGAAGACGAGGATACCGATTTTCCTTTTGACAGTTCAACCTCCACCTTCCCCGATGACATAGCGGATCAGGTTCAGCATCTGCTGAAAAGCAATATCGAAGAAGGCCAGGCAGAGATTGCCAAAGAAGAAGCCGCCCTTGCCCGCCATCAACTCACTCTGGATGAAGAGCGTAAAAAACTGGAGGATACGCGTGCGCAGATCGTGAGACAGGAAAAAAGTATTGTCGAACAAGAGGAGGCGCTCAAGCAGCGCAGGGAAGCGCTGGAAGCCCGTAAGGACCGGGTGCAGCGGGTCGTCGACGATATGCAACAGTAAATACGCTTCATAAACAAAAAGACCCGGATATCCGGGTCTTTTTTGTAGGTGGAACTAGTAGTCCATTCCCATGCCGCCGCCCATTCCGGGAGCGCCAGCCGGCTCTTTTGGTTCGGGCTTATCAGCAATCAGTACTTCGGTTGTCAGCACCATCGCGGCAATCGAAGCGGCGTTTTGCAAGGCGGAAGACGAAACCTTAAACGGATCGATAATACCCGCCTTCATCATATCGACATACTCGCCGGTCAGGGCGTTATAACCGACGCCCTTTTCACGCCGCCGCACTTCCTCGACTACTACCGCGCCATCCACACCGGCATTCTCCGCAATCTGGCGAAGCGGCTGCTCAAGCGCCCGACGCAGGATTTGCACGCCAACACCTTCTTCACCACTTAACTTTAAGCTGTCCAGATCCGCAATGACATCGACAAACGCCACACCGCCGCCCGGCAGGATACCGCCATCAACCTCATCAACCGCGGCTTTGGTGGCGGATAACGCGTCCTCGATGCGGTACTTGCGCTCCTTCATCTCCACTTCGGTCGCGGCTCCCACCTTAATCACGCCGACGCCGCCGGACAGTTTGGCGTACCGCTCCTGCAGTTTCTCCTTGTCATATGAGGAATCGGTAGTGCCGATCTGCGCCTTAATCTGCGCGATCCGGGCGTCAATCTCCGCCTTCTCGCCCTTGCCGCCGACAATCGTGGTTTTCTCCTTGGTGGAGATAACCTTATCGGCATGTCCGAGCATATCGTAGGAAGCGGCATCCAGCTTCAGCCCGACCTCCTCAGTAATCAGTTGGCCGCCGGTCAGAACCGCGATATCACGCAGCATCTCTTTGCGACGATCGCCAAACCCGGGCGCCTTAACTGCCAGGGCGTTAAACGTCCCCCGCAGTTTATTAAGAATCAGGGTAGTGAGCGCCTCACCCTCCACGTCTTCGGCGATAATCACCAGATTCTTCTTGCCCTGCTGCGCCATCGCCTCCAAAAGCGGCAAAATCTCCTGAATGGAAGATATTTTCTTATCGGTAATCAGCAGCGCGGCATCGCTGTAAGATGACTCCATCCGTTGCGGATCGGTAATCATGTACGGACTGATGTACCCGTTATCAAACTGCATTCCCTCGGTTACTTCCAGATCCAACCCAAAGGTCTGTCCCTCTTCCACCGTAATGACACCGGTCTTGCCGACCCGTTTCATGGCTTCGGCAATCTTCTGACCGATCTCAGAATCCCCGGCGGAAATGGTCGCCACATTGGCGATATCGTCATCACCCTTTACCTGCTTGGCGTTCGCCCGCAACTTCTCCACTACCAGCGCCGTACCTTTCTCAATACCGTGCCGGATAATCATGGGATTGGAACCGGCCGCCACCACCTTCAACCCCTCATTAATCATCGCTTGAGCTAGAACCGTGGCGGTGGTGGTACCGTCGCCAGCGACATCATTGGTTTTGGAAGCCACTTCTTTAATGAGTTGAGCGCCCATGTTTTCAAACTTGTCAGCCAACTCAATCTCTTTGGCGATTGTCACGCCGTCATTGGTAATAGTCGGTCCGCCGTAGCTTTTATCCAGCACCACATTGCGGCCGCGGGGTCCCAGTGTCACCTTCACCGAATCGGCGAGGATATTCACTCCCTGGCGGAGCTTGGCGCGAGCCTCATCTCCGGAAGAAGAAATCTGTTTTGCCATAATCTGTTGTTACTGATACTATTTCTTTTTCTCGACAGTGCCGAGAATATCGTTGGAATCGAGAATGTACAGGTCTTCGCCATCAATTTTCACTTCGGTCGGGCCGTATTTGGTAAACATCACCACATCACCTACTTTAATTCCCATATCGGCAAAACTAACCAGTTTGCCGTCAATATATTTGCCGGTACCGACCGCCAGTACGGCGCCCTCCTGAGGCTTTTCTTTGGCACTATCCGGCAGTATGATGCCGGCTTTGGTCACATCTTCCGCGCTCAGCGGTCTGACCAGAATGTGGTCTCCAATCGGACGCAACATAGAACATTCTTTTACGGATAAGATAAGGCTGTTCCCTGCCCCAAGGACCGAGAACTAACCTGTGCAAGACCAAGTGTAAAGTATACTTTACATAAAGTCAAGCGGCGGATGTACAGGTCAAGTACATATGAGACAAGTCTCCCCATTCGGGCGGCCATGATGATCAGGTGGTGGGTTCAGCCGTCTGAGCAGTAAGATCGGTTAACGGAATTATTTTACTTTTGGCGACACCGTTCTGCTCACAAGTCACCCGCACCCGGCCTTCCGGAGTAATCTCCTGGAATTGCCATCCCCATTCCGGGTACTGTCCGCCGTCAGGACGGTTTCGGGATACCCACACCTCCGTTCCAGGCTGTAAATCTAACTGCTCAGCAGATTCAATGGTTTGCATGAGTGAAGTGCACCGCTGTTCCAGTTGCGTTATCATCTCTTCTGCCGCTGGCTGATCTAGTACGCGTGAGGATGGGATGGTAAAGTTGCACCTTTCGCTGAGCTGCTGTAACTGTCTAGGCATATCCGCTACCTCTTCTCGGGAAAGGCCGGAGATTGTCTTGCCGAGGTAAAGGTACTTGATTAGCTCCTGCATACGCTCCATATCTCGCAAAATACGTCGCACCGATGAGCATAAATCCTCCGATATTTGCGGCTGCGCATCATTAGGACTAATTGCTCTGAAATGAGTATCAGCTGGCGGCAATGCGGATTGGTCAGTGGTAGTAGAGATCGGCCGATAGGTACTGGCCTCAGCGTCCCAGTACAGGCCAACCGCGAGCATTGCCCGATCAAATTCAAGAATTGATTTTCCCCCCACCGCTAAGCATCGTATAAAGGTTAAGGCCGGCACTAAGGTGGTTAATGCGGTAGTCGGATCAAGGCCGGCAGCTCGCCGCCATAAGTCAAACATCCGCGGGAATTTAGCAAGATAAAGATCTACATAAGGTTTCCATGTTTGATCCATACCTAAGGTAAAGGCAATTCTTAACAGCGCGATCACCTCATTTCTTGGGGAGGGATATCTCGGCCTCCATAAAATCGGAAATATCGGATTATCTAATGTCCCTGGCAATAACTGATTTAAGTCACGTACCGCCCGGGGTAATATATCCGGCGGCAATTCTGACCATCTCTTTAGCGAAACGGCTAGTAAGGGGATTATGTAATAACAGGCGGCTTCGCACATCCTTGCCGGTCCTTCCCTATCATAACTTTTGGCATCAGATACAATGCGTTTCCATTGCAATCCCGACCGCACGCAGATAGCTTGAAAGGTCTGAAGTATACTTTCCAACCCTTCAGCAGTAGGTTGAGACACTCCTGTAAAAACGTCTTTTATGGGAAAGATGTCGGACGCTTCAACGCGTTCTCGGGAAACCGGAAATCGAATTCCACTTACTCTTTCGCTCGTATTTAATGGTATTAATCTTGTTCGGCGCGCCTCCGGATCGAGTCCAGTTTGTTCGGACATAAATATACCAGTTACACATGCACAGATGAAAATTGTAGTTACGGTATCATATTCTGAACAATAAAAAAAGGAGTTGAGTACCGGTTCTGATCCATTCTTTTAAGAGTTCCAATGCTTATTCTTGTGTTATGTCCGGATCCGCTTCGCCCAGCGATATTCCCTGCAATATCAGCATTTCATTATAAGGGACCGTTTCCAACTGTCCCGCCCTTGTAATAACAAAATTTCCGGTTGGGGTCAGACTATCAATGTGCCACCCCTCCTGAACACGAGTGGCGTTATCACTTACTACTCCTGTCACTCGTCTTACCGGCTGGCCTGCCTGCAACTCAGGATGATTTTGTACAACGGTCAAGATGTCCTGCAGCCGGGCAATCTCTCTTTGAACAACCGCCCGCAGAGCAGCCATATGTTCCTCAATTACCCCTGCAAATGCCGGATCTAAATCGGGAGGTCTCTGCTCTATCATCTCCAGGTACTGATTTAGCCCATTAATGTGGTCGAGCACCGGTTGCGGAAACCTCTCCTGATCGGGCTGACGCAGCAGGGTGGTCGCCTGCCCCGGCTCAACGATCTGATGGTACTGCTGATCCTTCGGATTCCACACCAACCCAATGCGCTCCATCGCTTGGTCATACCGCTCAGTATCTCGCCAATTATCCCGAATCTGAGCCAGGGCTGGCGCCATTTCCCGCCGCAGATTTTCCAAGGAATAACGCTTGCGATTAACACCCAATGTTCGTGCCGATTTTCCGATTCGCATACTGACTGATATCCAAAGCTTAATAAGAGCCGGGACCGACTCAATACACAAAGTATAAGGTTCATTCTCGGTAGGCACGTCCTCAGTAAGAGCAATAGACAATTCCTTCAACACAGCCACTTCAAGTTCCTCATGACTCAGGCGCCCCTCATTTCTATCATCAGGCCGATCAGGAATACGACGCGCTTCAAACAGGCCAAAGCCATATATATCCCATCCATCATCTCCTGTAATTTCTGGATACTCTCTATCGTCTAATTGATTCGCGATTTCGATGGCCGACCGATTCTTTAATATGCTGTCCTCTCCTA